>DATHHZ010000405.1:0-2109 GCA_035316965.1 Burkholderiales bacterium
CGTCGAGGGCGAATTGACCAGATTGTAGTAGGCGAGCGCGCGCCGGTAGATCGGCTCGGGCGCACCCTTCAGCCGGAAATGCCAGATCTCGGTCAGCGTCTTGTCCACACCCAGCGGCCGCACCGCGCGCAATTGCTGCAGCGGCGACTGCACCGAGAGGCCCGGATAGATGAGCACGTGATGGATGTTGGTGGAGAGTATTTCCTCCTTGCGTTTTTCGCCGTAGGCCTTGGCGAGCACGCGTTCGTACTCGAGCGTGTCGGGGTCCTGCGGACGCAGGCCCATGTAGCCGGTCAGGATGCAGTGGCCATACGGGTAGTTGAGCGTCTGGAAGTTGTCCCACTTCTCGATCGTCACGGTCGAGAACGCCGACAGCATGTGATACGAGAGCGGGATCTTGCCTGTGCGTTTCTCGATCTCCAGCTCCACTTCCCGTGCCGCGCGCCCCGTGGACTGGTGTGTGACCGAGGGATGCAGCGCGTCCAGCTGGTTCTCGAGGAAGATCTTCCAGTTGGAGTGCTGGATCATGCGGAAGCAGTTCGGCACGACCTCGACCTCGCCTTCGGGCGAGCGGTCGCAGATGTCGTCGAAGGCGACTTTCGAGCGCCCGAGAAATTCGAGCAGCCCCGGACCTTCGGCGGCAAGGCTCGCGAACACGAAGCCGCGGTAGTTCTCCACCCGCGCCGCGCGCTTCATGTTGCAGTCGGGATTGTCGCGGGTCCAGCGCGTGCCGGCGTAGCCGGACTCCATCATCGGGATGGCGCGCAGCTTGCCGTCGTGGTGGAAGGTCCAGGAATGGTACGAGCAGCGGAAAAACTCGCCCGCGTTGCCGCTCCGGTCGCCGCACATCATCGAACCGCGGTGCGGGCAGCGGTTGTAGAGCACGTTCACCTTGCCACCTTTGTCGCGCACCATGAGCATCGGCTGGCGGCCGATCTGCGTCGCATGGTAATCGCCCGCTTTGGGCACCTGCGTCTCATGGCCGCAGTAGATCCACACGCGTTCGTGTATGCGCTCCATCTCCTCCTCGAAGATTCCGGGATCGGTGTACACCTCGCGCCGCACGCGGTCGGGCTCGACGAAATTTGCCAGGTTGGGGATGCGCTCGTGAAGCATTGCCAGCTCCTTGGAGTGGGATTCTCCGGGAAGAAAAGACTATCACACGCCCAGATAGCGATGCCACAGCGCCCGGTCTGCGGCGAGCTCGGCCGAAGACCCGCGCCAGGCGACTCGCCCGCGCGAGAGGACCGTGTGATGGTCGGCGATGTCGATCAGCCGATCGACGTACTTGTCGATCACCAGGATCGTCTGGCCGGCAGCCTTCAGCGCGGCGAGGCATGTCCAGATCTCCTCGCGCACCAGCGGCGCGAGCCCCTCGGTCGCCTCGTCGAGGATGAGGAGGTGCGGATTGGTCATGAGCGCCCGGCCGATGGCGAGCATCTGCTGCTCGCCGCCCGAGAGCCGGCTGCCGAGGTTGTCCATGCGCCCGGCGAGCCCGGGGAAGAATGCCAGCACCTTGGCAAGCGTCCACGGGTCGCGCGTTGCGCTGCGGTTTTCGGCGAACGCGACCAGGTTCTCCCGCACGCTCAGGTTGGGGAAGATCTGGCGTCCTTCGGGGACCAGCGCGATGCCGCGGCGCGCGATGCGGTCGGGGCGCTGCCGCTCGATGCGCTCGCCGCGGAAACGGATGACTCCGCTTCTCGCCGGGGTGAGGCCCATGATCGAGCGTACCGTCGTCGTTTTTCCCATGCCGTTGCGCCCGAGCAGCGTCGCCACCTCGCCCGAGCGGATCGCGAGCTCGAGGCCGAACAGCACCTGGCTCGCGCCGTACGCGGTTTCGAGATTTTCCACCTGCAGCAGCGCGGTCATGCCTTCGCGTCCCCGAGATAGGCTTTCCTGACTTCGGGATGGGCGCGGATCGCCGCGGGCGCGCCGCTCGCGATCACGCGGCCCGACACGAGCACCGAGATGCGGTCGGCGAGCCGGAACACCGCGTCCATGTCGTGCTCGACCAGCAGCACGGTGATGCGTGCGCGGATGCGCTCGAGGAGCGCAATCATGTTTTCCGATTCTTCCGGTGCCATGCCCGCCATCGGCTCGTCGAGAGGC
>DATHHZ010000406.1:0-4827 GCA_035316965.1 Burkholderiales bacterium
CTGGGAACCTTGGCGCTCGGTCGCAACCTGGTATCTTTGGCGCAGCCTCGATCCGATTCCAGTCGAGTATTGAACCTCCGAGGGGCGGCTCGGGGGATTCGGGTACAATGGCCTGTTTTTTCGAGATTTCCCCATGAAAACGGCGTTTCTCGATTTCGAGCAGCCGATCGCCGAGCTCGAGGCGAAAATCGAGGAGCTGCGCTTCGCGCAGGACGACTCGGCGACCGACATCTCCGAGGAAATCCAACGCCTGCAGAAAAAGAGCGCCGCGCTTACCAAAGAGATCTATGGAAAGCTCACGCCTTGGCAGGTCGCTCAAGTGGCGCGGCATCCGCAACGTCCGTACACGCTCGATTACACCGCCGCACTGTTTTCCGATTTCGAGGAACTGCACGGCGACCGCTCGTTTGCCGACGATCCTTCGATCGTCGGAGGCCTTGCCCGTTTCAACGGCCAGTCGGTGATTGTGATCGGCCATCAGAAGGGACGCGATACCAAGGAGAAGATCTTCCGAAACTTCGGCATGCCCCGGCCGGAAGGCTACCGCAAGGCGATGCGGCTCATGCGGCTCGCGGAAAGGTTCGGCATCCCGGTCTTGAGCTTCGTCGATACGCCCGGGGCGTATCCGGGGATCGGCGCGGAAGAGCGCGGGCAGGCCGAGGCGATCGGCCGCAACCTCTATGTCATGGCGGAGCTGAGGGTGCCGTTCGTTTGCACCATCATCGGCGAAGGCGGTTCAGGCGGGGCGCTCGCCATCGCCGTGGGCGACATCGTGATGATGCTGCAGTACGCGACTTACTCGGTGATTTCTCCGGAAGGCTGCGCGTCGATCTTGTGGAAGAGTGCCGACAGGGCGCCGGAGGCGGCGGAAACACTCGGTATCACTGCAAGCCGTCTGAAGACTCTCGGTTTGATCGATAAGATCGTCAACGAGCCGCTGGGCGGCGCGCATCGCGATCCGGCGGCCATGGCACAGAGCCTGAAGAAAGCTCTCACCGACGCGCTGCGTGGTCTTGCCGACAAGCGTCCCCAGGAACTCGTCGAGGAGCGTTTCGAGCGCCTGATGGGTTATGGGAAGTTCAAGGAACTCGAGCTCAGGTGAGTTGCCCGAAAGGGCGGCGGCGGTGCTTGCCCCGGCGATCTTCCCGGGGGCGCACCTTGCAATGGGTCTATCGGGCGGCGTTGATTCGGTGGCGCTGCTGTCCGCCTTGACCGAGCTGGCGCCCGCGATGCGCTTTTCGCTTCGCGCGGTGCATATCAATCATGGCATCAGCCCCAACGCCGCGCGCTGGGCGGAGTTTTGCGCCCGGCTGTGTGCCGGGTTTCGGATTCCGCTCCAGCTGGAGACCGTTGACATCGGTCCTTACCGCAATCTCGGCCTGGAGGGTGCCGCACGGCAGGCTCGCTATGAGGCATTCGCCCGCGTGGACGCCGATTTCATCGTCCTCGCGCAGCACCGCGATGACCAAGCCGAGACGCTGTTGCTGCGCCTTCTCCGTGGGGCGGGCCTGCGAGGCCTTGCCGCCATGTCTCCCTTGAGGGCGCTTTCCGGCACGCGCGCACGGTTACTGCGCCCGCTGCTCGCGATGTCCCGTGCGGAGATCGAGACCTACGCGCGCCTGCGTGGGCTCGAATGGGTCGAAGATGAAGGTAACGTCGATACCCTTCGCCAGCGCAATTTTCTCAGGCACGAGGTGTTCCCGTTGATCGAGCGGCAATTTCCTGCGGCGCGCGCGACGGTCGCTCGAACCGCCGCCCACCTCGCGGAGGCGCGCGAGCTGCTCGACGAGATGGCACGCGGCGATTTCGAGCGCTGCGGCGGCGGTACCGCCGTCGACATTCCGGTCTTGCATCGGCTGGGCGAAGCTCGGGCCAAGAATGTTCTGCGCCATTGGTGCGAAACCCGAGGTATCGAGCCGCTTTCGGCGGCTCGGACGGCCGAGTTGCTGCGCCAACTCAAGGAGTCTCGGGCCGATGCCCGCTTGAGCGACGCGGGTCCGGGTTGGACATTTCTCCGCTACCGCGAAAAACTGTACCTGCGGCGCGCCTCGGAAACGCTCGAGCGAAACCTACGCGAAGTCTGGGATGGTGGAAACGCCCTGCCCATGCTTTCACTCGGCGGAGTGCTGAAGTTCAAGCCCGAAGAAGGACGGGGTCTGAGTGTCGCGAAACTGCGCGCAGGGCGCGTCACCGTGCGCCTGCGACAGGGCGGGGAGCGTTTGCGGTTGGATATTCGCCGGCCACGTCGCACGCTGAAGAATTTGTTCCAAGAGCGGGGCATTCCGCCGTGGCGCCGCGCCTGCCTGCCGTTGATTTTCTGTGGCGATGAGCTCGTTTCCGTTCCGGGCATCGGCGATGCTTGCGAATTTCGGGCGGCGCCGGCCGAGGCGGGTCTTATCGTAACGTGGGAACCGTTCGAGTAGAGACGGGAAGAACGATGTGGGCGGCCTGTGCGGCCAGGCGCGGAAAAACGACCCGGATCAGCGTTCCGCGCCCCCCTGAAGGCAGGCCCAAGTCTATCCTGCCGCTGTGCCTTTCCGCGATCTCTGAGACGATCGACAATCCCAGCCCGCAGCCTTCGCCTCCGGTCGCTGCGATTCGGTAGAAGCGCTCGAAAACCTTCTCGCGCTCGGCCTCGGGAATGCCCGGCCCGTTGTCCTCGACCTCGAGTACCGACTCGCCGTCGTGTGCTCCCGTGCGCACCGTCACGCTGCCGCCCGCCTGGGTGTACGCGAGCGCATTGTCGAGCAGATTCGCGGCCAGCTCGCGCAGCAGGAGCGGTTCACCCAGAGTCCATGCATCCTCGAGCTCGAAACCGAGATCGATGTTTTTCCCGAGGGCACGTTGCACCCAGTCGCGCAGGTCGCGGCTGATGATCTCGTGCAAGTTGATGGGCTGGCCGCTCGCCGCTTCCCCCGGCTCCGCGCGCGCCAAAGTCAGCAGCTGGTTGACGAGGTGGCTCGTGCGCTGTGTCTCCCCTGCGATCATGGCCAGAAGCGAGCTCAGTTCCGAAGTCGAAGGCTGGCGGCGCGCGAGTTCCGCGTGGGTCTTGAGTCCCGCAAGAGGCGTTCGCAGCTGGTGTGCTGCGTTGGCGATGAAGCGCTGCTGCGATTCGATCGCCGCGTTCAGCCGGGAGAGCAGCCGGTTGAGCGCGCCTACGAGCGAGCGTACTTCCTGCGGCTTGTCTTGCTCGGACACCGGGCGAAGGTCGCGCGGAGAACGTGCCGCGATCTCGTCGCGAAGGCGATCCAGGGGCCTGAGTCCCTGGCCGATGCCGAGCCAGAAAAGAGCCACGGCGGCAAACGCTATCAGCAACTGGGGCACCGTTGAGGCAACCAGCAGCTCCAGCACGAGCTTGTCTCGCTTTACCAGCGTCTCTGCAACCTGGACGATCGCAGTTCCCGGCTCGACTTTGACCGCGCGGGCCGCGACGCGCACGCGCTCGCCCTCGAGCTTCGCATCGTAGAAAACATGCTCCTCCGGAGCCAAGGGCTCGGGCGGCGCCAGCAGCCGCGGCGTTCCGGCAATCAGCTCGCCACCGGGCCCCAACACCTGATAATAGACGCGATCCTCGGTATCGATGCGCAGCGCTTCGATCGCGATCGAAGGCAGGTCGAGCTCGAGGCGGCTGCCGGTATGGCGAAGATGGCTGGCAATCGCAAGCACCGGATCCAGAAGCGCACTGTCGTAGGCTTTGGTTGCGGCGCTGAGCGCGATGCGGTAGGAGATGAAGCTTCCCGCCGTGACGAGCAACAGCAGGGGACCGATGAGCCAGTAGGTGAGGTGTCGGCGGAGGCTAGACTGCATCCGGATCTTCGACCATGTAGCCGAATCCACGCACCGTGCGAATCCTGATTCCGGCGTCGTGGAGCTTTGAGCGCAGTCTCGAGATATACACTTCAATGGCGTTGTGGGTCAGCGAGTCGTCCCAGCTGCACATAGCCTGCAGCATATGCTCCTTGCTGACCACCTGCCCGACCCGCATGAGCAGGTATTCGAGCACCGCCCACTCGCGCGGGGTGAGGTCGAGAAGGTCCGGACCGATGCTCGCGCGTCGTGCCACGGTATCGACGCTGAGGCGGCCGAAGCGCAGCTTGGGGCTCTTTACCGCTTGGCTGCGGCGGATGAGCGCGCGCACGCGCGCTTCCAGCTCGGGGAGCGAGAAGGGTTTGGCGACGTAGTCGTCGGCTCCGAGGTCGAGGCCGCGCACCCGATCCGCCTCGGCGTCGTGCGCGGTCAGGATCAGGATGCTGCCGGAGTGGTTGTCGCGGCGCAGCTGGCGCAACACCTCGAACCCGTCGATGCCCGGAAGACTGATGTCGAGCACGACGAGGTCATAGTGTTCTTCAGCGCAGGCCCGCAACGCAAGCTCGCCCGATTCCGCGTGATCCACGGCGTAGCCCGATTGTCTCAGCGTTCGTATCAGCCCGTCCGCCAGCGCATTGTCGTCTTCGACGATCAGAACTCGCATGACAAGTGGTTGAACTGGTTCGAAGTTCAGGATAGCACGCGGACGGGCTCCGGATTCTCGAGCAGGGCACACGGACATCCCGGAAAAAAAGTGCGTGGGAGCGCGAGTTGCGCCCCCACGCCACAGAGGAGGAAAGAGACTACGCATGAAACTGTACGCGGGTCAGGCTTGCAATAACCTGATGCTAGACTTACGGAACGCTGACATGATGAACGCGTTTTCCCGGCCTCGGATCGCCTTCCGCCGACTGCAGACGAACCGCCAGACGAGTCCTGGTCCGGAGGCGACACTCCGGCAAAAGCCTGATAAAATAAAACGTTAGGCGAGTTTCTTGGGTCGCTTCCAGAATTCAAACC
>DATHHZ010000407.1:0-10583 GCA_035316965.1 Burkholderiales bacterium
CGATGTTTCCGGCGACCTCGCAGTCGGTCCCCGCGGCCCTCGCCATCGCGCCGGCGAGCGAGGTCACGGTGCTCTTGCCGTTGGTGCCCGTCACCGCGATGATCGGCGGGTGACGCTCTGGGAGCGCCTGCGCGAACAGCTCGACGTCGCCCACGACCTCCGTGCCCGCATCGAGCGCGCGCCGCACGGCAGGCTCTGCCAGCGGCACGCCCGGGCTGACGGCGACGAGATCCACTCCGGCAAAGCTCGCCTCCCGGAACGGACCGCAATCCACGGGAACGGCGGGAAGCCGGTGTTTGAGCTCGGCATACCGAGGCGGCGCTGCGCGCGTATCGGCAACACGCACCGATGCACCCCGGCGCGCGAGCCATTTCGCCATCGACAAACCCGTATCGCCCAAACCGAGCACCAGCACCTTTCTGCCTGCGAAATTCACCGCAGCTTCAAAGTAGACAGACCGAACAGGACCAGCATCATGGTGATGATCCAGAAGCGCACGACGACCTGTGACTCCTTCCACCCCGAGAGCTCGTAGTGGTGATGAAGCGGCGCCATTCGGAAAATGCGTTTGCCGCCGCTCCATTTGAAATAGATCACCTGAAGCATCACCGAAACCGTTTCGGCGACGAACACGCCGCCCATGATGAAAAGCACGATCTCCTGCCGGACGATGACCGCGACCGTGCCGAGCGCGGCGCCCAGGGAAAGCGCTCCGACATCGCCCATGAAAACGTCTGCCGGGTAGGCGTTGAACCAGAGAAAACCCAGACCCGCACCGATGAGTGCGCCGCAAAACACCGTGAGCTCCGCGGCCCCGGGAATGTAGGGGAAGAGCAGATAGCGGGAGTAGTCCACCCGCCCCGTGACCATCGCAAACACGCCGAGTCCT
The DNA here is from genome assembly GCA_035316965.1 of Burkholderiales bacterium. GTDB lineage: Bacteria > Pseudomonadota > Gammaproteobacteria > Burkholderiales > SG8-39 > VBDM01. The sequence continues at coordinate 890 of DATHHZ010000407.1, forward strand.
CCCGCGACCATCACCGCCGGCATGATGGCGAGCCCATCCAGCCCGTCGGTCAAGTTGACCGCGTTCGAGGTCCCGACGATGACGAAGTAGCTGAGCGTGATGAAGCCGAACACGCCGAGCGAGAAGGCGATGTTCTTGGAGAACGGCACGATCAGGTCGGCATTGGGCGGCAGACCCATGGAAAATCCGCTCGCCACCCAGGCCATGAAGAAATCCAGGACCTTCGCCGTGCTCGGGGCCGACACGGCGAAGGCGAGATAGGTTGCCGCGACGAGGCCGATCAGCGATTGCCAGAAGAATTTCGCCTTAGGCGAAAGGCCCTTCGGATTGTTCTTCACGACCTTGCGGTAGTCGTCGACCCAGCCGATCGCGCCGAAGCCGAAGGTGACCACGAGCACGGCCCATACGAACCGGTTGCTGAGGTCTCCCCACAAGAGCGTGGTGATCAGGATGGAGAGCAGCACCAGCGCCCCGCCCATGGTGGGCGTGCCCGCCTTGGTGAGGTGGGATTGGGGACCGTCGTCGCGCACCGCCTGGCCGATCTTGTAGGCGGTGAGCTTGCGAATCACCAGCGGACCGGCAAGCAGCGAGATCGTGAGCGCGGTGAGCGTCGCGAGCACCGCGCGCAGCGTGATGTACTGGAACACGTTGAACGCGCGCACGTCTTGGGCGAGCCACTGCGTAAGAGCGAGCAGCATCTAGTTGCCCTCTCCGGTGAGCGCCGCCACGACCCGCTCCATGCGCATGAAGCGCGAGCCTTTTACGAGCATCGTGGTCCGCGGCCGCAGCTCCGCTTGAGCCGCGGAAATCAAGGCCTGCACGGTGACGAAGTGTCGAGCCCCTTCTCCGAAGGCGGCGACGCAGGCCGAAGACAGCTCTCCGAAGGCAAACAGACGGTCTATGCCGCGCGCGCGCGCGTAACGGCCGATCTCCTGATGGAATTCCACTCCGCGCTCGCCCACCTCCGCCATGTCACCGAGCAGGAGGACCTTCGCGCCGCCTTCCGCGGCAAGCACGTCGATCGCGGCACGCACTGAATCCGGATTGGCGTTGTAGCTGTCGTCGATGAGCCTCCCCCCCGAGCGAGCGGTCCGGCGCTGCATGCGTCCGCCGACCGGACGGAACGCCGCTAGGCCCCGTGCCACCGCTTCGAGGCTTGCACCGGCCGCCAGGGCGCATGCGGCAGCGGCGAAGGCGTTCAGAACGCTGTGCCGGCCGTCGACGTGGAGCGCGACCTTGGTCGCGCCCTCCGGGGCGCGCAGTTCTATCTCGCTTCCGAAATGAGTGAAGCGGTGGCGGCCGCCCACTTGCGCGGGTTTATCGAGTCCGAAGTCCCGAACGCGCCTGCCCGCGAGAAGTTCACGCCAATAACCGGAGAATTCGTCGTCCGCATTGATCACGCCCGTGCCGTCCGGCTTCATGGCTGCGAACACCGTGCCGTGCTCGCGCGCGACCTCTGCGACGCCCTTCATGAACTCCTGGTGTTCGCGCTGGGCGTTGTTGATGAGCGCGACCGTCGGAGAGGCGATGGCGGCGAGGGTTGCGGTTTCCCCCGGGTGATTGACCCCGAGCTCGACTACCGCTGCGCGATGGTTCCCGCGCAGTTTTAGCAATGTCAGTGGCAGGCCGATGTCGTTGTTGAGGTTGCCCTCGGTCGCAAGCGCGTGCGTCTCGCCGAAATGCTCGCGCAGGATCGCCGCGATCATCTCCTTGACCGTGGTCTTGCCGTTGGAGCCGGTGACGGCAACGAGCGGAATGTCGAAATGCCCACGCCAATACGCCGCGAGCCGCCCGAGCGCAAAACGCGAGTTTTCGACGACGAGAAACGGAATGTCCCCCTGAGAAGCATCGGGTTCCTCGACGATTGCTGCGGCGGCTCCCCGTTCCTTTGCCGCCCCGATGAATCGGCTCCCGTCGAATCGCTCGCCGCGCAGAGCGACGAACAGCGCGCCCCGCTGTAGCGAGCGGCTGTCGGTCGACACGGAATCGAAGCGGACATCCTCACCGATGAGGCGCGCCCCGATTGCGGTCGCCGCCTCGCGCAGGCTCATCATCGGCCCCATCGCGCGAGCGCTTCTTCGGCTTCGAGCGCATCGGAGAAAGGCAGGCGGCGGCCGTCGATCTCCTGGTAGGTTTCGTGGCCTTTTCCGGCGATGAGCACGACATCATCGGCGCTCGCCGAGGCGATGGTGCGCGCGATCGCCGTTCGCCGATCCTCCACGGCTTCGTGCGCGACGGGGATGGCCGCGGTGATTTCGGCGATGATGGAGGTAGGATCCTCGCCGCGCGGATTGTCGCTCGTCACCGTGATCGCATCGGCGTGCCGCGATGCGACCGCTCCCATCAGCGGCCGCTTGCCGCGGTCGCGCTCGCCCCCGCAGCCGAATACGGCCACCAGGCTTCCGCCGCTCGCTCGCGCAACGTCCTTCAGCGCGACCAGGGTCTTTTCGAGCGCGTCGGGCGTGTGGGCGTAATCGACTATCACGAGAGGCTTGCCGCCTCCGCCCAGGCGCTGCATGCGTCCCGCGACCGGTTGCAGGTCTGCGAGCGCCGCTGTGGCGCGCTCGAAGGGCACTCCGGAGACGAGCATCGTCGTGAGGACTCCCAGCAGGTTGGACACGTTGAAGCGCCCAAGCAGGGTGCTTTCGATGCGCGCCTCGCCCCAGGAGCTCTTGACATCGAATGCGATCCCCTTCGGCGACACTTCGATCGCGTGCGCCTCGGCGTAGCGCTCGAGTCGCGCCCGGGCGGCGACTCCCGCGAAACAACTGTAGCCGGCGCGGTTGAGGGCGCGCCCGGCGAGCATTCGGGCGAGCCGCGCTCCCTGCACGTCGTCCAGATTGAGCACGGCGTGCTTCAGCTCCGGCGCTTCGAACAGGCGCTGCTTCGCGCGCGCATAGCTCTCCATGTCGCCGTGATAGTCGAGGTGGTCGCGAGAGAGATTGGTGAACAGAGCCGCCCCGAAAGCGACGCCGTTGACGCGCCCCTGCTCCAGGCCGATCGAGGTGACTTCCATCGTCACGCCCTGCGCCCCCGCGGCCAGCAGTTGGGCAAGCGAACGGTGCAGCGCGACCGCATCCGGCGTGGTGTTGAGTCCGACATCGAATTTTGCAGGTTCCTTGCTTCCCGGCAGGGCCGGGAAGCCCGTGCCCAGAGTGCCGATCACTGCGGTTCGGGCGCCGCATGCTCCGCACGCCTGGGCAATCCAGTGGCTGCACGAGGTCTTGCCGTTGGTCCCCGTCACGCCCATCGTCCACAGTTTCTCCGAGGGACGCCCGTAGACTTCGTGCGCAAGAAGACCGGCGAGCCCGCGCAGATTCCCGACCCCGATGTTGGGCACGCGCCAAGCGCTGTTCCATTCGAAGCCTTCGCTTTCCCACAGAACGGCGGTGGCGCCGCGCTCGAGCGCGCTCGGAATGAAGTCGCGCCCGTCGTGGCGCGCGCCCGGGTAAGCGAGAAACACTTCCCCCGCGGCCAGTGTCCGGCTGTCCACGGCAAGGCTCGTCATGCGCGTCCCTTGCGCGGCGAGTCGCTGCTGGATGTGCTCGACTTGATCTCGCACACTTAAACGCTTTCCTTCACTTCCTCTCCTTCGGGGGGCAGCTCGATCGGCTGCATCGGCCCGTCGGGCGGGACGTCGAGCACCCGCAACGCCCCCGCCATCACCTGCGCGAAGACCGGCGCCGCCACGGTCCCGCCGTAGTACCGACCGGCCGAGGGCTCGTCGATCATTACCGCGATCACGAGACGAGGGTGCGAGGCGGGCGCGAAGCCGACGAATGAGGAGACGTACTTGTCGGCGGCATAGTTGCCGTTTTCCTGCTTGTGGGCGGTGCCGGTCTTTCCGGCGACGCGATAACCCATGATCTGCGCGCGAGGCGCTGTGCCGCTCCGGTTGACCGCCATCTCGAGCATCGCGCGAACTGCGGCGGCGGTCCTAGCAGCCATTACGCGCCGCGCAGCGGGAGGGATGTCAACGTGGAGCATGGAGAGCGGAACCAGCTCCCCGTCGCGCGCGAACACGCTGTAGGCGCGCGCGAGCTGCACGAGCGAGACCGATATGCCGTGCCCGTAGGACATCGTCGCCTGCTCGATCGGTCGCCAACTCCGGTACGGCCGGAGCTTTCCGGCAGCCTCTCCGGGAAAACCGAGACCGGGCGCGGTGCCGAAGCCCACGTCCCGGAACATTTCCCACATCGACTCGGCAGAGAGGGCGAGCGCAATCTTCGCGGCGCCTACGTTGGAGGACTTCTGGATGACCTGCGCCACCGTGAGCGAGCGCTCGAAATGGGCGTCGTGGATGGTGGCCGCGCCTATGCTCAAGCTTCCAGGCGCGATCTGGATCACGGAATCCGGCCTCACCCGCCCCCCTTCCAGAGCGAGCGCGACGGTAAAGGGTTTGAGCGTCGAACCGGGTTCGAAAGTATCGGTCAAGGTGCGGTTCCGGAGCTGCGCGCCCGCGAGCTTGTTGCGATTGTTCGGGTTGTATGTCGGAAAATTCGCCAGTGCGAGCAGCTCGCCCGTGTCGACATCGAGCACGACAACGCCGCCCGCTTTCGCCCGGTGCTGAGCGACCGCGGCTTTCAACTGGCTGTAAGCGAGGTTCTGGATGCGAACATCCAAAGCAAGGGCGAGGTCGTGCCCGTCCTGCGCGGCCTTGATCGATTCGACGTCCTCGACCGTTTGGCCGAGCCGGTCCTTGATCACCCGGCGGCTGCCGGGCTTGCCGGCGAGCCCGTCCTGAAACGCGAGTTCGACGCCCTCCTGGCCGATGTCGTCCGCGCCGGTGAAGCCGAGCACCGGCGCGGTGACTTCGCCGCTCGGGTAATAGCGCCGGTACTCGCGGTTCTGGAATAACCCTGGGATGTGCAGGCCCGCAATGCGTTCCGCCACTTCCGGCGGGATCTGCCGTTTCAGGAAAACAAAGTCCCGGCCCGTGTCGGCGAGGCGCTTTTCGATTTCCCTCGGCGACATCTCGAGCAATGCCCCCAAACGCGCTAGCTGCCGTTCGCTTGGATGCAATTCGCCCGGAATCGCCCAGATCGACTTCACTGGAGTGCTGATGGCGAGCGCTTCGCCGTTGCGGTCGAGGATGCGGCCGCGGTTTGCCGGAATTTCGATAACCCGGCTGTAGCGCGACTCGCCTTTTGCCTGCAGAAAATCGTTGTTCAGCCCCTGCAGGTAGACGGCGCGGCCAAGCAGCACGGCAAAACATGCGATGAAGACGTAGAGCAGGAGTCTCGAGCGCCAGGTAGGCAGAGTGAGCGCGAGAACCGGACTGGCGGCGAAATTCATTTCGCCGTCTCCTGCGGTCGTACGATCTGGAGGCGTTTCGCGTCGGGGACACGCATGTGCAGCTGGCGGCTGGCGATGCGTTCGACGCGTGCGTGCACCGCCCACGTGCTTGCTTCGAGCTGCAGCTGACCGTATTCGACCCCGAGCTGGCGTGAACGTTCCTGCTCCTGCTCGAGCTCGCTGAAAAGCGTGCGTGCCCAGTGCTGCGAGGTCACCAAGCCCAGGGCGCATGCGGTCAGCACAACCACGAGGAGCAAGTTCAGGCGGGTCATCGCGGGCTTGAGGGAAGTTTCTCGACGACACGCAGCACCGCGCTCCTCGCGCGGGGATTGGCCCTGACTTCCTCCGCGCCGGGCCTTGCCGGCCGACCGATGATGCGCACTTTCGCAGGCGGCAGGTCCCGGGCTCTCACCGGCAGACGCTCGGGCAAGGCCGGCCGAGCGGCGACGCGCATGAAGTTCTTTACGATGCGGTCCTCGAGTGAATGGAAGCTGATCACGGCGAGGCGTCCATGGGAATCGAGCGCGGCGAGCGCTTGCGGCAGCGCTAGCGACAATTCCTCAAGCTCCTGATTGACGTGAATCCGTAGAGCTTGAAACGTCCGCGTCGCCGGATCCTGCCCCGGTTCACGCGTCCGGGCGGACGCAGCCACGAGAGCGGCAAGTTCCCCGGTCCGCCGGACAGGCCCTCTTCGCCTAGCAGCAACAATCGCCTTTGCAATCTGTTTAGCAAACCGTTCTTCGCCATAGTCGCTGAGCACCTCCCTGATCTCGGCCTCGTCCGCGTGCTCGAGCCACTCGAACGCGCTTTGGCCCCGCGTCGGGTCCATGCGCATGTCGAGCGGCGCGTCGGACCGGAAGCTGAAGCCGCGCCGCGGGTCGTCGAGCTGAGGCGAGGACACGCCCAGATCGAACAGCACCCCATCGACACCGCCCGCGCGCAGCGCGTCGAGCGTCGCCTGCAATTCGCTGAAGCGCGCATGGACCGGCGTAAAGCGCGCGTCGCGTATCCCACGCGCAGCCACGATCGCCTCCGGATCCCGGTCCATGCCGATCAGCCGACCTCGGGGCCCCAGCCGCTCCAGAATCAGCCGGCTGTGACCGCCTCTGCCGAAAGTCGCGTCCACGAACGTGCCGTCGTGCCGTGATTCGATCGCGAGCGCATCGACTGCCGGGCGGAGGAGAACGGGAAGGTGCGCATCGGCGCTCACAGCGAAAAGTTTTCGGTGCCCGGTGGCGGGTCAGTGCCCACTTGCGTGAGACCCCGCGCAAGACGCTCGTCCCAGGCTGCAATGTCCCAGATCTCGAAGTGGCTTCCCTGCCCCACCAGCATCACGTCTTTTTTCAATCCAGCGAATTTGCGCAATGCCGGCGAGACGAGGATGCGCCCTTGGGCGTCGAGCTCCAGTTCTTCGGCGAAGCCGACCAGCAGCCGTTGCCACCAACGCGCTTGCTCGTTGAAGCTGGAGAGCGCTTGAACTTTGGCGCCGATCGGTTCCCAGGCGACGCGTGGATAAAGAAGCAGACAGCTATCGGGGTGAGCGGTGAGAACCACCGCGCGCCCTCCCGATAACAAGGCGTCCCGGTACCGGGTCGGCACGGCAAGCCTTCCCTTGGCGTCGAGACTCAGCTCTGTCGCCCCTTGAAGCAATGGTCCCCCTTCGAGTGGCGAAATAAAGCGCCACGGTTCCCCACTAAAATCTACTTCCTACCACTCTAGAGGAAACAGAGGAGGCGGTCAAGCCTGAAATTGACGAAATTTTTAGCTACAACAGGGACTTAAGAGGGCTTTTATAGAAACTGCATGACATAAAATAAGGGTATACAAATTATAACGTTACCGTGTAAAGTGAATGTAATACATTAGGAAATCAAAGGGTTCCGATGAAAAAGCTGGAAGCCGCCCTGTACGGGCGGACCCCCTTCCGCGGGCGATTTCTAGTGCAGGTGCTTTTTTCCGGAAACGCCGCCGGAACGGACCTGAGTCCGGTCCTGCGGCGCGTCGGAGGCGCGGCGGGCGAACATCTGATTGACCAGGGCGGTCACCTCGCCAATCTCGGCGTCGCCGAAATGGCGCGCCAGAAGCGCCGAAAGGTCATCGATCATGCGTCGTTTCTGCATATCGCGGATCGACTCGGGCGTCGGGCCGACGAACACCCAGCTGTGCTCGTCCTGGCCGTCCTCCTGGTAGTAGCTCACTTCGACTGCCGCCGCCTCCTCGGAGTAGGGGGACAGCGATTCGAACGCGCCTTCGAGCGAATGCTGGAAGTTGCGCCCGACGTATCCGGTCCAGCAGATGTCGAGCGAGCGCCGACGCCTGTCGAACACGATGCCGGGCTCGTCCTGATGGGCGCTGCGCGCGTCGGCGAGGCCATCCACGTCTACGTAGTCGAGCCAGTGTCTGAGCGCGAGTTCGATGTCCGTCTGGCTGACGCCGCTTTTCAACAACACCGTGCCGTGAACGTGAACTTCAGTATGCATTGCTTGCCCCCGAAACACCGATGCTAGTCCGGGAAAGCCGGGACTTCAACCCTTTCCGGTTATAGTCTGGACGGGGGAATGGGATAATACCGCCTCCGCTATGTCCAAGGACCCGAAATGAGCGCATCGAGCGACACCGTGAACATGGCGCTTTTCTGCGACTTCGAGAACGTAGCACTCGGCGTGCGCGACGCAAAATATGCCAAGTTCGACATCAACAAGGTCCTCGAGCGCCTGCTCCTGAAGGGGAGCATCGTGCTGAAGAAAGCCTATTGCGATTGGGAACGATACAAGGAGTTCAAATCCGATATGCATGAAGCATCGTTCGAGCTCATCGAAATCCCGCATGTGCGCATGTCGGGAAAGAATTCGGCCGACATCCGCATGGTGGTGGATGCGCTGGACCTTTGCTACACCAAGTCGCACGTCGACACTTTTGTCATCATCAGCGGCGATTCCGATTTCTCGCCGCTCGTCTCGAAACTGCGCGAAAACGACAAGACCGTGATCGGGGTGGGAGTGAAGAACTCCAGCTCTGATTTGCTCGTGGCGAACTGCGACGAGTTCATCTTCTACGACGATCTGGTGCGTGAGAAGGCGGCTCGCCACAAGCCGAGGAAAAAACCGCAAGGCAAGCCCCTCGCGGCTGGGGATAGCGCACCGAAGGACAGCGAGGACAAAACCGAAGAGGCCCTGGATCTCGTGATGCAGACCGTCGAGGCCCTGATTGCCGAGCGCGGCGCCGAGGAGAAGATCTGGGGATCGATGGTGAAGCAGGCGCTAAAGCGCCGCAACCCAGGCTTCAACGAGTCCTACTACGGTTTCTCTTCGTTCTCAAAGCTGCTCGACGAAGCCGAGTCGCGCAACATGCTGCAGCTCGAGCGCGACGAAAAATCAGGCGGCTACATCGTCAAGAGCGTCGCTCATTGACGACCGGCGACGCAAAAAAATCGCGTCGCCTGCATAGCAAAAGCACTACACGCGCTCAATGACGAGTGCGATCCCCTGCCCTACGCCGATGCACATGGTGCAAAGCGCGTACCGGCCGCCGATCGCCTGAAGCTGATACATCGCCGTAGTAGCGAGGCGCGCGCCGGATGCGCCGAGCGGATGGCCGATGGCGATCGCTCCACCGTTCGGATTGACGTGGGCGGCGTCGTCGGGAAGCCCGAGATCGCGCGTCACGGCGAGCGCTTGCGCGGCAAACGCCTCGTTAAGCTCGATCACGTCCATCTGCGCGAGCTTCAGCCCCGTCTTCTCCAGGACTTTGCGGGTGGCCGGAGCCGGACCCACGCCCATGATGCGCGGCGCGACGCCTGCCGTGGCCATGCCAAGGATGCGCGCTTTCGGAGTCAGTTTGTGCTTTCTTGCGGCGGCATCGGAAGCGAGAATCATCGCGCAGGCGCCGTCGTTCACGCCCGACGCGTTGCCCGGGGTGACCGTGCCTTCGGGCTTCACGACGCCCTTGAGCTTGGCGAGCGCCTCGAGCGTGGTGTCCGGCCGCGGGTGCTCGTCGCGATCCACGAGCGTCGCCGCTCCTTTCTTTCCCGGAACCGAAACAGGGATGATTTCGCCGCGATAGAACCCCTTGGACTGCGCGGCCGCCCAGCGCTGCTGGCTTCGCAGCGCAAACGCGTCCTGTTCGGCTCGCCCCACCTTAAATTCTTCGGCGACGTTTTCGGCAGTCTCCGGCATCGAATCGATGCCGTACTTCGATTTCATCAACGGGTTGACGAAACGCCAGCCGATGGTTGTGTCCTCGATTTTCGCCGCGCGCGAGAACGCGCTATCGGCCTTCGGCATCACGAACGGTGCTCGCGACATGCTTTCCACGCCGCCGGCGATCATGAACTGGGTTTCCCCGCACTTGATCGCGCGCGCCGCCGTACCCACGGCATCGAGGCTCGAGCCGCACAACC
>DATHHZ010000408.1:0-6933 GCA_035316965.1 Burkholderiales bacterium
GGCGACTTCGACAAGGCCGTCACCGCCTGGTCGGCAGCCCACAATCCGTTCTTCGAAGGTGGCCGCTCCGACCTGCTCTCCATGCTGCCCTACGCCGCCCTCATCGTGCTGCTTTACTGGATGGCAAGGGAAAAGCCGGCACGGTGATGCGCGTTCGCTTCCTTCCCGCCGCGTTGCTGATTCCGTGCGCCGTGATCGCGGCCGAGGGAATGTGGCCCCTGGACAATCTGCCGGCCTCGCGTCTGAAGGCGGAATACAGCTTCACGCCGGGAAAGGATTGGCTCGATCACGTGATGCGCGCATCGGTTCGCATCGCCGGCGGCTGCTCGGCTTCGTTCGTCTCCAGGGACGGCCTGGTGATGACCAATCACCATTGCGCCGCGCCGTGCGTGAGCCAGCTCTCGAGCGCGAAGAAGAACTTCATCGCCGACGGTTTCCTCGCGCGCAACCGCGAAGAGGAGGTGCGCTGCCCGGAGATCGAGATCAACAGGCTGGAGAGAATCAGCGACGTCACCGGCCAGGTGAAGGGCGCGGTCGCCGGCCTCGACGGCGAGGCGTTCAAGCTCGCGAAAAACGCCGTCGAGGCGAAATTGTCGTCGGCCTGCGTCGGCGCGGAAAGGGAAACCGCGCGCTGCGACGTGGTCGATCTGTACCACGGCGGCCTCTACCATCTCTACCGCTACCGCCGCTTCCAGGACGTGCGCCTCGCCTGGGCGCCGGAGCTGGCGATCGCGTTCTTCGGCGGCGACCCGGACAACTTCAACTTCCCGCGCTACGACCTCGACATCGCGCTGCTGCGCGTCTACGAAAACGGCAAACCGGCGCGGCTGAAGGACTTCTTCCCGTTCAGCAAGGCGGGCGCCGAAGCGGGCGAGATGGTCTTCGTCAGCGGCCATCCGGGCTCGACCCAGCGCCAGCTGACGATGTCGGAGCTGGAAACCTTCCGCGACGTGCGCTTGATCGGCAGCCTGCTGCGCCTCGCCGAGGAGCGCGGCATCCTCGAGCAGTACGGGAAGCTCGGGCCCGAGGCCGCGCGCATCGCGGAAAACGATCTGTTCGGCATCGAGAACGGCTACAAGGCGCTCCTCGGCGAGCTGAAGGCCCTGCTCGACCCCGCGCTGGTGAAGCACAAGCAGAAGGAGGAAAACGAGCTGCGCGCCTTCGTCGCTTCGCAGCCCGCGCTGCGCAGCCGGGTGGGCGGAGCCTGGGATGCGATAGAAAAGGCGCAGCAGGTCTACCGCGAGATCGAGGCGCAATACTCGGCGATCGAGCAGGCGCGCGCCTTTGCCGGCCGCCATTTTGGATACGCGCGAACGCTCGCGCGCGGCGCCGAGGAGCGCGCGAAGCCGAACGCGGACCGCCTGCCCGAGTTCAACGACTCGCGCCTGCCGGAGCTCGAGCAGCGCCTGTTCTCAACCGCGCCAATCTACCCCGAGTACGAGAGGATGAGGCTGGGCTGGTCGCTGACGAAAATGCGCGAGCTGCTCGGCGCCGACGATCCCTTCGTGCGCCTCGTGCTCGGCAGGAAATCGCCCGAGCAGCTCGCGGCGGAATGGGTCGCCGGCACCCGGCTCGGCGATCCGGCGATGCGCAGGGCCCTGTGGAACGGAGACAGGGAGGCGATCGCGAAATCGGACGACCCGTTCATCAAGCTCGCATTGGCCGTCGACCCGGCGGCACGCGCCATCCGCAAGCACTACGAACGGGAAGTGGAATCCGTCGTGCAGAAAAACACCGAATCGATCGCGCAAGCGCGATTTGCGCAGCAGGGAACGAGCGCCTACCCGGACGCGACTTTCACGCTGCGGCTGTCGTATGGCGAAGTCGTCGGCTGGAACGAACGCGGTAAGGAGATCCCACCCTTCACCGATTTCGCCGGTGCGTTCGCGCGCGACACGGGCGTCGATCCCTTTGCGTTGCCGGCGTCATGGCGCGCGGCGAAGGGCAAACTGAATCTGGCGCAGCGGTTCAATTTCGTGACCAACAACGACATCATCGGCGGCAATTCCGGCAGCCCGATGATCAACCGCAACGGCGAGATCGTCGGCCTCATTTTCGACGGCAACATCCATTCGCTGGGCGGCGCTTTCTGGTTCGACGGCCGGAAGAACCGCGCGGTCGCGGTCCACAGCGGTGCGATCCTGGAAAGCCTGAACAAGGTCTACGGCGCGGACGATCTCGTGCGCGAGATCACGGGGCAGTAGAGCCCCCCGAGCCAGGGAAACTGCGCTACCCAAGCGCGCGAAAACCCGTCAAACTGTCGCGCCATTCAAAGCCGCAACGATCGGAGGCTCATCTTGGCTCACCTGACTCACGTAACTCACTCCCAGATGCTGGAGACCCGGCGAAGGAGGAAAAGAGGCAAGAAGGATTTGGCCGGGATGGCCAAGCGGGCGAAGAAAGCGAAGAAGCAGAACGCGAAGAAGGTCGGCGCGGGCGCCCCGAAGGCCCCTTAGCCGCGATCGCTGCCCGATCAAGGCCTTGCCGGTCAAAACCGGGAAACCGGGCGAGATCGGTCACTTTGGCGTAAAATACGGCTCCGCTTTCGGGTGCCAACGCATCCCTGAAATAGAAAAGAAGGAGTATCCGCCTTGCAGGAAATCCTGAAATACCTGAAAGACCGCGGCGAACGGCTGGACTCGGAGATCGCGACGGACACCGGAATCTCGCTTGAAAATGTGCGGCTCCACGTGTCCGCGCTCTCGGCCAGGGGCGAGGTCATGCTGTGCCAGTCGATTCGATTCAACAACGGCAAGAGGAGCGAGGGCTTGCTCTGCCGCATCGCGGGCTACATTCCGCCTGCCGCTCCCGGCAGGAAATCCAAAGCGCACCTGAAAGCGCAGACTCAGACGTAGGAAGAGTGCCCGGGGACCGGCCCGCCGGAGCTCGTCAGCGCCGGCCGTCGTACCAGGCGAAGCAATCCTGCCGGCTGCGCAGCGTGCGCCCGCGCGACACGACGGTCTTCACCATGAACCGGAAAAACTCGCGCCAGCCGTAGAGCCGCAGCTTGCGGTCGCTGGTGCTCAATGGGTGGCGGTGAAGAATCACGATGGTTCGCCGGTCGCGGCGAGCCAGGCGCTTCAAGCGCCGGAACAGGTCGATCTCTTCGCTCGCGTATAGCTCCTCGCTGAAGCCGCCCGTCTCGCGGAACGCCGCCGCCTCGCAGAAGATGAACGACCCCGCTGCCCACTTGTTGATCCGGCTCACGGCGTTCCAGATTCCGGTCACGAGCGCGACGCTGGGATGCGCATCCTGGTACGCGACGGTGCTTCCGCCGGCCAGGCAGCGTCCAGCGCGGATAGAATCCGCCGCTTCGAGAAAAAGCTCCACGCTGGGATAGGAATCGGCATCCACGAAAAAGATCCAATCCCCGCCGGCGCAGGCGGCGCCGGTATTGCGCGCCCGGCCGATCTGGTTGACCGGCTCGAATACGACCTGCGCTCCCAGGCCCTTCGCGATCTCCGCCGTGCGGTCGGTCGAATTGTTGTCGCACACGATCAGCTCGGACTTCCAGCCGAGCCGAGCGAATCCTTCCATGGCGGCGCGAACGCTGGAGAGCGAGCCGGGCAGCAGCCGCTCTTCGTTGAACGCGGGAACGACGACGGAGATCTTCATTTTCCTGGCCCCGATTTCGGCATACTACAGCTACGGAGAACGCGAGCTTGACCGGGGCTCCGACGCCAAACATAATCCGCCGGCAGGCTCGGATTTCCGTCTGATTGATCCGTCAGCAACACCCATAACAAGGAGGAGAAAATGTCCGCAAGCAGATTCGTACTGTGTTTGATATTCACCTTGCTCGCCGCCGGCGCCATGGCGCAGGAACGGCCGCCCTACGGCACGGAGATCGGCGTCGACTTGGCCAAGAAAATCGCCGCCGGCGCAGCCGCGGAGTCGAAGAAGAACGGCTGGCGCATGGCGATCGCGGTCGTGGACAACCACGGCTTCCTCGTCTATTACGAGCGCATGGACGACACCCAGACCGCGAGCGTCCAGATCGCGCTCGACAAGGCGAAGACGGCTGCCACGTTCCGCCGACCGAGCAAGGCGTTCGAGGACGGCATCGCCAAGGGACGGGTTGCGCTGCTCGGCCTGACCGGCGCGACGCCGATCGAGGGCGGGCTGCCGATCATGGCCGGCGGCAAGGTCATCGGCGGAGTTGGCGTCAGCGGGGCGAACTCGGATCAGGACGCGCAAGCCGCGATGGCCGGCCTCAAGGCGGCGGGTCTGTAAGAGCACTCGACCAAGACAAGAACGGCGCCCCGCGGGGCGCCGTTTTGCATTCGAGGATGAATTCCGATCTCTGTCGTGTAAACGTTACGGTAAGTCAGGGAATACCGGCATGGACTCCTCTCTTTCCTGCGTGCTCCTCGCTTTCCGCGCTCCGATCGCGTTCCCGCCCGGAAAAATGTCACAGTGCCTCTCGGCTTTGATTTGATCCGGGCCTTCTCCCGCGGCACACTATCCGGCACAAAAAACCCGGCTGCGACGAAAGCGAATTGCGAAGTGATGTCCTATCTCTAGGGGCGAGGGAAATATGACGACTTCAGGGAATGCACGCACGCGCTGGACGCGTCTGCTGGGGGTTTTCTGCGTCGCATTCTGCGCCGCGGCGCTTGCTCTGCCCGCGCACGCGGAATCCGCCGGAAAAGTGCTGAGCGCGGACGGCGACGCGCTCGTGCTCCGCGGCAGCCAGATCCTGCGGCTCTTTCGCGGCGCGGCCGTCGAGTCGGGTGACCAAATCCATACCGGCACCGACGGCAAGGTGCTCATCGTCTTCACGGATTCGGGCCTGGTCTGGATACGCGCCAATTCGGATTTCGTCGTCGACGAGTACTCTTACGCGCAGGGTGGCCGCGAGTCGGCCTTCTTCAGCCTACTCAAGGGCGGCGCGCGGTCCGTTACCGGCCTGATCGGCCGCCGCACGCGCAGCAATTTCAGGCTCCGTGTGCCGGTCGCGACGATCGGAATCCGCGGCACGGATTTCAGCGTCGTGATGTGCCAGCGCGACTGCAGGGATTCCGACGGCACCACGGCCGCCAAGGGACTTTACGGCGAGGTCATCCAAGGCAGGATCGCGGTGACGCCCTTCGAGGACCGCTTGCTCGAGCGCGAATTCGGCGCGGGCGAATTCTTCCACCTCGCGGACGAGCGCTCGAGTCCCACGCCCCTGTTCCTGCCGCCCCCGTTTCTGCGCAGCAAGCAGGACGAGCAGGCGCGTTTCATGGAGCAAACGGGCATCGCGATCGCTCCGGAAAGCCCTGGTGCCGCGCCCTGGCTATCCGGTGTAGTCGGCGGCACGACGAACGGTGTGCTGACGCTGACGAACGGCCTGACCGGGACTGTCACGAGCTTGACCGGGGTCACTTCCCCCGTCTTGACTTCGATCGAATCCGCCGTTTCGACCGTCACTTCGCCGGTCGTGAGCTTGCTCGCACCCACTGTCTCGGCCGTCACCCCCGTCGTGACTTCGATCGCGGCGCCCGTGGTCTCGACTGTCGCGCCGATCGTCACTCCGATCGCAGCGCCCGTCGTTTCGACAGTCGCGCCGGTGGTGATCCCGATCGCGGCGCCGGCCCCGTCGGTCACGATCCCCGGTACGATATCGACGATACTGCCTTCCGTACTGCCGCCCTCGCCGCTCAGGCACTAGAGTACGGGAGTCCTTCGCGGAGCCGCGTCTAGTCCAGCGGCTCCAGCTTCACTATCGAAGCGCCGTGGTTGCTGCCGACCCAGAAGGTCACCGGCGTGGTCGAGTTGTCGATGAACACGCGCCGGATGTTGGTCGTGCGCGGAAGCAGATAGTCGACCGATTGTCCCGTCTTGGTGTCGATCCGCGTCACCTGGTCGGTGATCATCGAGCCGGTCCACGCTTCGTCGTTCCTGTCGATCATGACGTCGTAGGGTGACGACCAGCGCGGGCCCACCGCCCAGTCGCGGAACTGCCCGGTCTTCGTGTCGAGCACGGCGATCTTGTCGCCGCGGTACTGCGCGAACCAGAGCCGGTCCTGCGCGTCCATCATGCCGCGGCGCGGCGCGACGACCTTGGCGGTGGCCGGTATCTCGAACATCTTCACCTCGCCGCTCTTCGCGTCGATGCGCCCGATATGCCGCCAGCGGAAGTCGGTGAACCAGGCGTTGTTCTTCGAGTCGGGAATGACGTCGTAGATGTTGTGCGGCTCGCCCTTGGGCGCGCTCTTGAACGGCTCCCAGGTCTCGACCTTGCCGGTGGCGACATCCAGCCGGTGCACACCGGCGAAGCCGTTGTTCTGCGTCCACACCTTGCCGTCGACGTGCGAGGCCTGCGGGCTCACCATGTTGACCTGCGCCGCGTCGATGTTCTGCTCTGGCGGCAGCTTCCAGGTGGTGAATTTCGTCGTCCTGGGGTCGAACTTGACGATCGTCGCCTGATACATGTTGCCAAGCCACAGGTTCCCCGCCCTATCGCTGCGCAGGCCGAGGAGTCCCGTCGGGAATCCGGGCTTGTGCACGTCGATGGGATATTCCGTGACCTGCCCGGTCTTCGGATCGAGCCGGCCGAGGTTCTGCTCGCCGAAACTCGAATACCAGGCGATGCCCTGGGAATCGACGATCACGTCGTGCGGCGAGATCGTCTCGCGCGGCAGGTCGTATTCGGTGTAGACGACGCGCGTGGCGCGCCCCGAGGGACGCGCATGCGTCTTCAGCTCGTAGCTCCACTTCTGCGCGGAGCCGCGGTTGATCGTGGCGAGATACTCGGCGGTGGTGCGGTATACCTGGACGCGCTGGTCGCCGCGCTCCTCCATCAGCCGCTCGGCTTTGCGCAGCTGAGGATGCTGCGGAATGCTCTGGTTGACGTAGCCCTGCATGCGCGGCAGGATCGTCTTCGTGAAGGCGTCCGCGTCATGCGGGGAGCGCACCACGCGCTCGAGCGTGTGGCAGCTGACGCAATTG
>DATHHZ010000409.1:0-3453 GCA_035316965.1 Burkholderiales bacterium
TGGCCTTCGCAGCATTCACGAGGTCCATCACATTTTTGTAGGGCGACGCTGCGTTCACGATGAGGACATTCGGCTGCGAGGTGAGCGGCGCGACCTCGACGAAGTCCTTGGTCGTGTCGTAGGGCAGCGTGGCGTAGATCGCGGGGTTCACCGTATGCGCGTTGGAATTGATAAGCAGCGTATAGCCGTCCGGCGCGGCCTTCGCGACGACGTTGGAGCCGATCGATCCCCCGGCACCGGAGCGGTTCTCGGGAATCACCGGATGCCCCCAGATTTCGGAGAGTTTCTGCAAGACGATCCGCCCGACGATGTCGGTCGAGCTGCCGGGCGTGAAGGAAATGATCACGCGCACCGGCTTGTTCGGGTAGTCCTGGGCCGACGCCTGCGACGCGGCTGCGGCCAGCGCTGCTAGGGCAAGGCCAATTATTTTCCTCATATGAAGTCCTCTGTGAAAGATTATTGCGACAACCCGTCGCCGACCGCTTTGTTCTCCGGCTTCAGTTCGATCCCCGACGCCTTTGCCTGCTGCAGGAGCAAGGTCGAGAAGTCCTCCTCGGTCATGCCGGCGCCCATCATCGATTGGATGAGGTCGCGGGTGATCGAGGCGAGCGGCATCGGCACTTCGAACCTGCGCCCGGCCTCCAGTCCCAGATCGAGGTCCTTCCTCAGTAGGTACGGCGTGAAGGTCACGTGAAAATCGAGATTGACGAAGGCCGGGGCCTTGTAGCGCGTGAAGGTCGAGCCCATCACGCTCTTGTTCAGGAAATCGAGGAAGGCGTGGCGCGGCACGCCCGCCTTCTGCGCGAGCACCGTGATCTCCGCCATGCACTGCGTCACCACGCCCAGCATCACGTTGTGACAGATTTTGACGATGCGCGAAAGTTCCCCTTCGCCTACGTAGGACGAGCCCTGCCCCATCATGTCCAGGTAAGGCGCGGCTGCGTCGTACGCGGCCCGGGGACCCGAGACGACGAAAGTGAGTTTGCCCGCCTTGATCACCTTGGCGTTGCCCGAGACCGGAGCGGACAGCAGCTCGACACCTTTCGCATCGAGAATCTTGCGCAGCTCCGCTGAACCTTCGAGCGAAATCGAGGAGCATTCGACCACCATCCTGGGCTTGGCGCTCCCGGACAACAACCCCTTCGGTCCTGCGATCACTTCCTTGACGTCGTCGTAGGTCGAGACCATGCAAAACACGATGTCGCAACCCCCGAGCTCCGGTAGCGAAGCGACGATCTTTGCCCCGTCCTTCGCGAGCGGCTCGGCCTTCGCGCGGGTGCGGTTCCATACGGTGAGGTCGCAGCCACTCTTCGCTAGGCGCCTCGCCATCTCGAAGCCCATGCGGCCGGTGCCGATCCAGCCGAGCTTCGCCGTTCTCGCTGCAGTCAATTCAGCTCTCCTCGGGAGTTCATTTCGGCGCGGTCTCGATCACCGCGAGCACCGTGCCTACCGGCACCGTGGCGCCCGCCTCGACCAGAATCGCCTTGAGCACGCCGTTTGCAATGGCCGGAATCTCGGTCGTTACCTTGTCGGTCTCGACGTCGAAGAGCGGCTCGTCCGCCTTGATGCTGTCACCGACTTTCTTGTACCAGTTGGCGACCGTGCCCTCGGTCACTGTCTCGCCGAGTTGCGGCATGATCACATCCATTCCTGCTCTCTCCTGTTTGACTGCTACGCGGCGCGGCGCGATTCGAGCGCCCGGCGAACATCGGCAATGATGCGCGCGACCGAAGGCACGACTGCATCCTCGAGCTGGTCGGCGGCAGGCAAGGGCACGTGCGGCGTGGTGATCCGGATGATCGGCCCCTTGAGCGCGCTGAAAATCTCCTCCTGGATGACCGAGGCGATTTCCGCGCCCCAGCCGCACAGCCGCGGATTCTCCTCGACGGTGAACACGCGCCCGGTCCGCGCCGAGTGCGCGAGCAGCGTTTGCGCGTCGAGCGGCACGAGCGAGCGCACGTCGATCACCGTCGCCGAGACGCCGTGCTCGGCGGCGAGTACTTCCGCCGCCTTCAGCGCGCGCGGAACCATGGCTGCGAGCGCAATCACGGTGATGTCCTTGCCTTCGCGCAGTACCTTCGCTTTTCCGAGCGGTTCGACGTGCTCGCCCTCGGGCACCTCGCCCTTGTTGGCGAGCAGGCTCTTGTGCTCGAAGAACACGACCGGATCGGGATCGCGGATCGCGGCGGCGAGCAGCCCCTTCGCGTCGGCCGGCGTTGAAGGCGCAACGACCTTCAGGCCCGGTATCGCCATCGCCCAGTTCTCGACGCTTTGCGAATGCTGCGCGCCGAAGCGCGAGCCCGCGCCGTTCGCCGTGCGGATCACGAGCGGAATTGTGATCTGCCCGTCGCTCATGTAGCGCGCCTTGGCGATCTCGTTCGCGACATAGTCCCAGCAGCAGGCGAGAAAGTCCGAGAACATGATCTCGGCGACCGGCCTGAGGCCCGTCATCGCCGCGCCCATCGCCGCGCCGAGGATGGCGAGCTCCGAGATCGGGGTGTCTTTCACGCGTCTGGGGCCGAATTCCTCGAAAAGGCCCACGGTGGTCTTGAACACGCCGCCGGCGGCGGCGGTGTCTTCGCCGAAGAGCACGACGCGCTCGTCGCGCCTCATTTCCTGCGCGATCCCGGCGGCGACCGCTTCCCGGTAGCTCAGTTGCGCCATGCGTTGCCTCCGTCGGCCCACACGTCGGTCATCGCCGACTCGAGCGCAGGCGTGGGCGAGGCCTTTGCAGCTTCGGTCGCGCGATCGAGCTTCGCCATCGCCTCGGACTCGATTTGCGCGAGCTTCGCCTCCGGGATGCCCGCGGCCAGCAGCCTGCCGCGATAGAGCGTCACCGGATCGCGCTTGAGCCACTCCTCGAGCTCCTCTTTTGGGCGGTATTTCGCGGGGTCGGCGCGCGAATGCCCGCTGTGGCGGTAGGTCAGGCATTCGATGAGGGAGGGCCCGCCGCCCGAGCGCGCCTTGGCGACGGCGTCGCGCGCGACGCTGTATACGATGTCGGCGTCGTTGCCGTCGATCACCTGGCGCTCCAGGCCGTAGCTTGCGGCGCGGTCGGCGGCCGGGTGCTTCACTGCGGTGACGGCGGAAATCGGCGTGTATTCCATGTACAGGTTGTTCTCACAGCAGAAGATGACCGGGAGCTTCCACACCGCGGCGAGGTTGAGGGCCTCGTGGAAAGCGCCGATGTTGGTCGCGCCGTCGCCGAAGAAGGCACAGGCGACCTGCTTCGTTCCACGGTACTGCGCCGACCACGCGGCGCCGGCGGCGATCGGCAGGTGCGCGCCGACGATGGCGTAGGAACCCATCACGCCGTGCGCGACGCTCGTAAGATGCATCGAACCGCCCTTGCCCTTCATCAACCCGCACTGCCGGCCCATCAATTCGCCCAATACCGAGAGCATCGGAGCACCGCGCGCGAGCGTATGGTGATGGCCGCGATAGGTGCAGAAG
>DATHHZ010000410.1:0-4175 GCA_035316965.1 Burkholderiales bacterium
CGAAGGAGCGCGTCACCCAGGTGCTCGAGGTCGAGGAGGAGCGCTTCGCCGAGACGCTGGAGAACGGCATGAAAGTGCTGGAGGGCGCGCTGCACCGCGAAGACCGCATGCTCGACGGCGAAACCGTGTTCCAGCTCTACGACACCTTCGGTTTCCCGGTCGATCTGACTGCGGACATGGCGCGCGAGCGCGGCATCATGATCGACCACGCGGGATTCGAAGCGGCGATGCAACGCCAGCGCGAGCGCGCCCGCGCCGCGGGCAAGTTCAAGATGGACGCGGGCGTCGAGTATTCCGGCCGCGCGACGGAATTCCGCGGCTACGACACGCTTGCACTCGAAGACGCCAAAGTGGCGGCCCTCTACCGGGAGGGGACTTCGGTGCCGGCCATCGCGGCGGGCGAAGCCGCCATCGTCGTGCTGGACAAGACGCCGTTCTACGCCGAATCGGGCGGCCAGGTGGGCGACGCGGGCGAGATCGTCGCCGCGGGCGGCACTTTCATCGTTTCCGACACGCAGAAAATCCAGTCCGAGGTGTTCGGCCATCACGGTGCGCTCGCGACCGGCCGGCTCGCCGTGGGCGACAGGGTGGTGGCGCGCGTAGACGCGCCGCGGCGCGCGCGTACCATGCGCAATCACTCGGCCACTCATCTGATGCACAAGGCGCTGCGCGAGGTGCTGGGGCCGCACGTGCAGCAAAAAGGCTCGCTCGTGGACGCCGACAAGACGCGCTTCGACTTTTCGCACGACGCGGCTATGACCGATGAGCAGATCCGTCGCATCGAAGCGATGGTCAATGCGGAAATTCTCAGAAACGAGGCGACTTCGGCGCGCATCATGAAGTTCGACGACGCGGTGAAAAGCGGTGCCATGGCCTTGTTCGGCGAGAAGTACGGCGACGAGGTGCGCGTACTGGACATCGGCTCCTCGCGCGAGCTGTGCGGCGGCACGCACGTCGCCCGCACCGGCGACATCGGCTTTTTCAAGATCACGTCCCAGGGCGGCGTGGCGGCGGGCGTGCGCCGCGTCGAGGCGACCACCGGCGAGGGCGCGCTCGCCTGGGTGCAGGCAATCGAAGACGAGCGGCATTTCGTCGAGGGGTTCTATCAGGCGTCGGGCGACGCATTGAAGGAAAAGCTCAAGGCGGAGCGCGAGGAGAAAAGGGCGCTGGAAAAGGAGCTCGCGCGCTTGAAGTCGAAGCTCGCATCGAGCCAGGGCGAAGACCTGGCGGCGCGGGCCGTGGAGGTCAAGGGCATCAAGGTGCTCGCGGCCTCGCTCGACGGCGCCGATCCGAAGACCCTACGTGAAACGCTCGACAGGTTGAAGGATAAGCTGAAATCCGCTGCGATCGTGCTCGGCTCGACCGAAGGGGGAAAGGTGAGCCTCATCGCAGGCGTGACCGCGGACCTCACCACCAAGCTCAAGGCCGGCGAGCTGGTCAACTTTGTAGCCCAGCAGGTGGGCGGCAAGGGTGGCGGCCGGCCCGACATGGCGCAGGCGGGCGGCACCGAACCCGCAAAAGTTCCGGCAGCCCTAGATTCGGTGCGTCAGTGGGTGGAGCAGCGGCTTTAACGGCGCGGTCGGTCGTCTAAAATCCGATCCGCTGCTTTTTCGGCGACCGGGCATCGCCGATGTCGGAGACGTCGATTTCGTCGCGGCCCGCAAGCTTTGCGTTGCCGAACGCGTTCATGATGGCGCGGTGCATTTCCCGGGGCGAGAGCTCCGCGATCCGATCCTGCACCTCCTGCGCGAGCCCTTCGGGAAAGTCCTTGCCCCAGTCGTGGCTGCCGCGAATCTCGCCGTAGATCGCCTGCGCGATGCGGGCCGAGCCGTCCCGGTCGGGCGACCCGACCGCGTAGACGTTCATGCGATTGAGGATCGGATCCGGGATTTTGGATTCTTCGTTTGCAGTGGCGATCCACACCACGCCCGAGGCATCGATCGGAATCTCGACGAACTCATCCACGAACTCCGCCGCCGTGTCGCGCTCGAGCAGCATGTACAGCGCGCCCAGCGGATCGTACTGATTGCCGCCGCTCGCCTTGTCGAGCTCGTCGACCATGATCACCGGGTTGGCGTAGGTGCCGTTCAGAATGGTCTCGAATACCTTTCCGGGTTTGGCGTTCTTCCATTGCGACGAAGCTCCGGAGATGACCCAGCCCGCGGTCATCGAGCTCATCGAGCACAGGCCGAAACCCGTGGAAAGGAGCTGCGACAGGCGCCGTCCGAAATACGTCTTGCCGATCCCCGGCTCTCCGAGCAGAAGCATCGGCGGCAACTCCAGGCAGTCGTTGGACGAAGCGCACAGCGCGATGTGCTTCTTAACGTCGTCGAGGACTTCCGCGAAGTTGGGAAGCTCGTCGTAGAGACTCTCCATCGCCGGGATCCCCGAGGGCTTCACCGTGAGGCGGGTGCCGCCCGCCTTGATCATCTTTTCGTAGGTGGACTTCAGCGCATCGTTCGCCGAAGAGGAAAGGTCCTGCAACGCGCGGTCGACTTCCGCGACGTCATAGACATCCTTGAATCCTCCGATCGGGATGTTGACCGCTGCTGTCGTCATCTGGTTGTCTCCACGCGGACACAACTTATCATGCAAGAACGGGGCCCACAATCCGTCTGACACCTTCAACGGACTACGGTTTCGCGGCGTTGACCTGCAGTTCTGGCACTCTCGCACGGCGTCTGCCAACGGTGTGACTTTTTTGGCGGTCGGAGGTAACGCTCGAAACGCTGTTGTCTGTGCATTCGCCGCATCGATACGAAGGGCGCCGCGGCCGGCTGCACCGGGTTTATTCGGGTAAAATTCAAACTTTTCAGCTTCTTAGAGAATACCCGCCACCGGCGACAGCCATGCACTTCAAAGTCGACGACGTCAGAATCCGGGAGATCAAAGAACTCGCGCCGCCCGCGCACCTGCTGCGGGAATTTCCCTGCTCGGAGAAAACCGAGGAACTGACCTATAACACACGGCAGGCGATTCACCGCCTCCTTCACGGGTCGGACGACAGGGTTCTCGTCATCATCGGGCCGTGCTCGATGCACGATCCCAAGGCGGGCCTGGAATACGCGCGACGCCTGGTCGAAGTCAAAAAGGAATTCGAGCGGGACCTCGTCATCGTCATGCGCGTCTATTTCGAGAAGCCCCGCACGACCGTGGGCTGGAAGGGGCTGATCAACGATCCGGACCTCGACGGCAGCTTCAATATCAACAAGGGACTGCGCTTGGCGCGCCAGTTCCTCCTGGAAGTCAACGAGCTGGGGCTTCCCGCAGGCAATGAATTTCTCGACATGATCTCGCCGCAGTACTACGCGGACCTGGTGAGCTGGGGCGCGATCGGCGCACGCACCACGGAATCGCAAGTCCATCGCGAGCTCGCCTCCGGGCTGTCGTGCGCAGTCGGCTTCAAGAACGGCACCGACGGCAATGTGCGCATCGCGGTCGACGCGCTTAAAGCCGCGCGCACGCCCCACCATTTCCTTTCGGTGACCAAGGAGGGGCACTCCGCCATCGTCTCGACCAACGGCAACGAGGACTGCCATATCATCCTGCGCGGGGGCAGGCACCCGAACTACGACGCGGCGAGCGTCGACGCCGCTGCCAAGGAGCTGGCCGCCTCCGGGCTCGAGCAGCGATTGATGGTCGACTGCAGTCATTCGAACAGCCAGAAGATGTACCAGCGCCAGATCGACGTCGCGCGCGAGGTCGCGCGCCAAGTCGCCACCGGCGAGGACCGCGTCATCGGCGTCATGGTCGAATCTCACCTCAAGGCGGGACGCCAGGACCTGGTTCCGGGAAAACCGCTGATATACGGCCAGAGCATCACCGATGCCTGCATCGGCTTGGAGGACAGCGTTCCGCTGCTCAAGAATCTCGCAGAGGCGGTCCGCAAGCGCCGGCTGGTGAAAGCCGAAGAATCCTAGCAACAACCGGGGACAGACCACGTTTTTTCATCGAGCCAAGGAAACCGGCGACCCAGGATCGGGCAATAAAGGTGGTCTGTCCCCGGTTTTCTGGGGAGCCGCTGCGCTGGTCCTCGCGTTCAAGCTCTGGCTGTCCGCGGTCTTTCCCTTCACCGGCGACGAAGCCTATTTCGTCGACTGGGGCGCGTTTCCAGACTACGGCTATTACGATCATCCGCCAATGATCGGCTGGCTGCTCGCCCTTCTGCTCAAGCT
>DATHHZ010000411.1:0-8916 GCA_035316965.1 Burkholderiales bacterium
CCCGGCTTGATGGTCTTGATCCGGTAGCGCCCTTCCGCGTCGGTGGTTACGACCGCGAAGCCCTCGAAATTGGGATCCAGCGGCGCCGGATTGTGGTCACCGGGGTGCGTATAGCGCCCGTGGGTATTCGCCTGCCAAATCTCCAGTCGGGCGCCCTGGACCGGTTGCCCTTGGGGGTTTACGACCCGACCCGACAAATGGATCACCTTTCCCGATGCGCGTCCCGGCCTGCCCGGGATGGTCGTCAGATCCGCGCCCTGATGCAGTGGTTTGACGACGGGATAGAACGGCCCCAGGATTTGATCGGGTGTCCGTCCTGACGCCTGGGCCAACACGGTCCCGGCGCCGCCGGACATGGCCAAGCCGCCTGCCGCAACCGCCATGCCCAGAACGCGTCGGCGTGAAATTCCATCATGAGTAGTCATTGTCACCTTCTCCTGGGAATGTGTTGCGCCTAAGGTTCGCGTTGAGCGCCTGACGCGCGTCCGCTCTCCAGCGCGGGATCAGACTGCCTTAGTCTGAGAACTACTTTGGCACTGAAAAACGCTGCGATAGCCGAGGAACCCAAGCTGCCGATTCCCACAACGAGCCATATGTAATAAGGAGCGCCGCTTTCGCTCAAGGCGAGGAACATGATGGAGCCGAGAACGGCGATCGGCAGGGAGATTAGAGAAGTAGTGATTATCCAGCGCCGCGGAAGAAATGAAGCGAACAACGCGGAAGTGAATGCCAGTGCCAGAACGACAGAAGCCGCCACGACCGCTGGACTGGCGCCAAGGGGCGCTGTTCTTGCGGCCCAGAGTACAAAAAAGGGCGCAAAGATCCCTACAGCCACGGCAGCAGTGTAAATAGCGCAGGCTCTAAGCACGGACGGTCCAACGAGGCCAAGTTAAAAGCGCGTACGGGCGCATCCTGTTGAACGCGTGGCTGAGCCTCACTCCTTATGCTGCTGCTGGGAAGTCCATAGCACAAGGTCCCACGCGTTCCGAATTCCGGTGATGACCAGGAGAACGAGGGCCGTTGCTACGCCGTACATCGCGAAAGACACGTCGGCTAGCAAACCGACGCCTGCACACAGAAGAAGCAGGTAACCGAGCACCGGCAACCCGACAAACCAAATCCAGTCCAGCAGCGGAAGTTTGTGGTGGCGCCACCGTTGGTGCGCTCGAGTGTACGCAAGATACACCAACGAAGCGACGGCGCCCAAGCACAACAGGACGCCAATCATCCTCGCCGACAGACCGGGCACGAGGAAGAGCGCGGAAGCAACGAGGGCCGCAGTGAAGTAGACCGCATTGGGCGATACGAACGCGCGAATGCTAGCGGCGCGGCGGTTTGCAGCACCGCGCGGGCCTAGCGATATGACGACAAAGAGGAGACCGGTTAGCGTTAGACCGGCGGTGCCGAGGAGAAGGAAGAATTCATGCCACGTTTCCAACTGATGAGTCCACGCTTCGTGCATGTGGAGGCCTACTCTTGGACGACCCACTTGGGATTCCATGCCACTTCCCACAGATGCCCGTCGGGGTCCTGGAAGTAGCCCGCGTAACCACCCCAGAAGGTGTCGTGCGCTGGCTTTACGACGACTGCGCCTGCCCTTTTGGCTTGTTCCATTACCGCGTCGACTTCGCCTTTCGAGGAGACGTTGTGCCCAATGGTGAGATCGGTCGCGTTGGGTCTATCAAGAGCGATCCCCGTACCGTGGGCAATACTCTTTCTCGGCCAAAGCGCGAGCTTCAGACCGGCCTGCAGGTCGAAGAAAGCGACTGCGCCATACTCGAACTCGGTGCCGACAATGCCTTCGGTCTTTAGGCCAAGACCATCACGGTAGAACCGGACTGCCCGTTGTAGATCGCCAACGCCAAGAGTGATGAGCGTTATCCGAGGCTTCATGTGCTCACAACCCGGCGCTCAAAACCGGACTTTGCCCGTCAGGATTTCCCACCAAAGGCGCCAGTCGCCCATAAAGCTGAATCGGGGATACCTGAAGGTCGCCGGTTTGTTGTGCTCAAAGAAGAAGTGGCCGACCCAGGCGAATGCGTAGCCCTGGATCAGAGCCACTGCCACCAGCCACCACAGTTGCGTGACCAGAGCAGTGATGAGCAATGCGACGGCAATACTCGTACCAAGGAAGTGCAGCCGGCGCGAGATCCGGTTGGCATGTTCGCTGAGATAAAACGGATAAAAATCAGCAAAGGTGCGAAATGGGTTCTCTTTGCTCACGTTCGAACTCCCGAGTAGGGAAACTTGATCGATATCAAGATTTCAGGCTCCGGTAAACGGTATTTGCTCCTTACACCGAACGCTGCTGCTTGTCCTTCTCGTTCTGCGCCTTGATCGCGGCGCGCGCCTTTTCCCAGTCGGCGTCGGTCCAGGCGAAGAGCTCGTTGAACGAGCCGCCGTTGACGAGGCAGGCGGCGCCGTCGACGGCGATGGTCTGGCCGGTGAGGAACTCGCAGCCGTCCGCCATGAGGAAGGCGGCGAGGTTCTGCAGCTCTTCCATTTTCCCTGCGCGCCGCATCGGGTTGACCGCCGCGGCGTCCCTTCCCGGGTCGCGGCCGGGCGCGAGGCGCTTGCCGGCGCCTTCGGTCGGAAAGATTCCCGGGGCGATGGCGTTGAGGCGGATCCCGTGGCGTCCCCATTCCACCGCGAGCGACTGCGTCATGACGTGCACGCCCGCCTTCGACATCGCCGAGGGCACGACGAAGGGGGAGCCCGTCCACACCCAGGTGACGACGATCGAGATGACCGAGCCCTTGTGGCCGCCCGCGATCCAGCGCTTGCCGACCGCGTGCGTGACGTAGAAGGTGCCGTGCAGCACGGTATTGGCGATGGCGTCGAAGCCGCGCGGCGAGAGGTCTTCGGTGCGCGAGATGAAGTTGCCCGCTGCGTTGTTGACGAGGCCCGTAAGCGGCCCGCCGTCGTCCCAGATCGCCTGCACCATGGCGTCCACGCTTCCCGCGTCGCGGATGTCCACGGTGTGGCATTTGACCGAGCCGCCGTGCTTCGCGGTGAGCTCCGCGGCTGTTTTTTCGAGCGGCTCCCTGCGCCGCCCGCAAATATACAGGTCCGCGCCGAGCTCGAGGTACTTCGCCGTCATCTCGCGGCCGAGGCCAGTGCCGCCGCCCGTGACGAGGATGCGCTTGCCCTTGAGAAGGTCTTTCTGGAACACGGGCTAAACGGTCAGAACGATCTTGCCGATGTGCTGGCTCGATTCCATGAGCTCATGCGCTTTCGCGGCTTCGGCGAGCGGGAAGGTCTTGTAGATGACCGCCTTGATCTTGCCGGCTTCGATCAGCGGCCAGACTTTTTCGCGCAGGTTCCTCGCGATCGCGCCCTTGAACTCGACCGAGCGCGGGCGCAGGGCGGAGCCGGTGACCGTGAGGCGCCGGCGCAGGATGTCGCTCAAGTAGAGCGTCGCCTTGCTGCCGCCCAGGAAGGCGATGATGACGATGCGGCCGTCGTCGGCGAGGCACTTCAGCTCGCGGTCGATGTAGTCGCCCCCGACCATATCGAGGATCACATCGACGCCCTTGCCGCCGGTCGCTTCCTTCACCGCGGCAACGAAATCCTCGGTCTTGTAGTTTATGGCGCGGTCGGCGCCGAGCTTCACGCAGGCTTCGCATTTTTTTGCGCTGCCCGCCGTCGCAAACACCTTGTGGCCGAAGGCTTTCACGATTTGAATCGCGGCGACGCCGATTCCGGAGGACCCTCCCTGCACGAGGAAGGACTCGCCGGGCTTGATCCCGGCGCGATCGAAGACGTTGCTCCACACGGTGAAGAAGGTTTCGGGGAGCGAGGCGGCCTCGACCGGGGTCATGCCTTTCGGGATCGGCAGGCACTGCGGAGCGGGCGCGGTGCAGTACTCGGCGTAGCCGCCGCCCTGAACGAGCGCGGTCACCCTATCGCCGGCGCGCCATCTCGCGACGCCTTCGCCGATGGCTTCGATGGTGCCCGCGAGTTCCAGGCCCGGAATGTCGGGCGCGCCCGGCGGCACCGGATAGTTGCCGGCGCGCTGCATGGTGTCGGGGCGGTTCACGCCGGCGGCGGCGACCTTGATGAGGAGTTCGCCCTCTTTCGGCTGCGGAACGGGGCGCGTGCCGATCTTGAGCACCTCCGGTCCTCCCGGCTGGGTGATCTCGACCGCGCGCATGGTTTTTGGGATCGTCATGTCCCGGCCTCGAAAGGAAGCGCGATTATCGCATTTCGCTAGAATGGCGGCGCCATGCCGCTGTCCCCTCACGCCTCGATCGGAATCGCCCTCGACGAGGTCGATACGCCCGCGCTGGTTCTCGATCTGGATGCGCTCGAGGGCAACCTCTTGCGCATGGCGGACGCGGTGAGGGAAAGCGGCGTGCGCCTGCGCCCGCACGCGAAGAGCCACAAGTGCGCCGAAGCTCGGCGAGAAGCTGCTGCTCGTGCCGGGCCATTACGACCCGACGGTGAATCTCTACGATTGCTTCGTCTGCGTGCGCAAGGGCAAGGTCGAAGCCCTGTGGGCGGTCACTGCGCGCGGCGCGGTGTGGTGACAGGACTTGTCATTCCCGCGTAAGCGGGAATCCAGCGCCGTTACAGGTCACTGGGTCCCCGCTTGCGCGGGGACGACGGCAAATTAACCCCACACGCTCTTCGACACTTCCAGCACCAACCCAAGCTTGCGCCACTGGTCGTCGGCGGTGAGCTTGTTGCCGTGATGGGTGCTGGAGAATCCGCACTGCGGCGAGAGGCACAGGTTTTCCAGCGGCACGAATTTCGCCGCGGCGTCGATGCGGCGCCTGAGGTCGTCCTTCTTCTCCAGCTCTGGCACCTTGGAGCTGACGAGGCCCAGCACGACGGTCTTACCCTTGGGCACGTAGCGCAGGGGCTCGAAGCCGCCGGCGCGCTCGGTGTCGTACTCGAGGAAGAAGGCGTCGACGTCGAGGCCGGTGAACACCCGCTCGGCGACGAAATCGGCGTACGCGCCGCTCGCGAGCCAGGTGCTCTTGAAGTTGCCGCGGCAGGTGTGGATTGCCACCGTCATGTCCTCCGGCACGTCCCGGATCGCGGCGTTCACCGCGTCGGCGTACATCGCCGCGTCCTCCTTCGGGTCGTCGCCGAGCTTCTTGAACTGCTCCTGGACCTTGGGGTCGCCCCACATGGCGATCGTCGTATCGTCTATCTGCAGGTAGCGGCAGCCGGCTTTGTACAGGTCGGAAATTTCCTCGCGGTACGCCTGGGTGAGGTCGGCCCAGAACTCGTCCAGGTCAGGATAGGTCTTCGCGAGGGAGGCGCGGTCTCCGCGCGCGTGCAGCATCGCGGGCGAGGGCATGGTGAACTTGGGCGTGCGCTTCGCGACCGACTTCAAGAACTTGAAGTGCTCGAGCATGGAGGGCTTCGTGCGTCGGATCCTGCTCTTCACCGTCATGAAGGGCGGCTGTTCCTCGGTGTTCTTGAACTTCGCGTCGCCGTAGGCGTCGCCGGCGGCGAGCTCCACGCCGTCGAAGCCGTGGATGAAATCGATGTGCCACCAGTCGCGGCGGAACTCGCCGTCGGTGACGAGCTGCATGCCGACCGATTCCTGCTTCGCCACGGCCTCGCGAATGTGCTTGTCCTGCAGGGCGCGGAGCGCTTCCGCGCTCATTTCTCCGCGCTTCGCCTTCGTGCGCGCCTCGTGCAGCTCGGTGGGGCGCAACAGGCTGCCGACGTGGTCGGCGCGGAAGGGGGGGGTGGCGCGTTGTGTCATCGAGGACTCCCGGCGGATTGCTTGAGCAGAATGCGGATTTCAGGCGAAGCGCGGCGCCGTGTCAACCCTTTTCCGGCCCACTGCGGAAGTGGGAGGAGGGTGGGACGCAGGTTCGGCCGGACCCGGCCGCCATCACGCTACAATACTTGGAGGAGGAGACCTCGATGCATCGAATCATTTTCCGAATCGGTCTTGCGCTGTGCGCGGCGTTGCCGGCCGCGGACGTCCTCGCGCAGGCTGCCTACCCCTCGCAGCCCATCAAGCTTGTGGTCCCGTATACGCCCGGCACCGGCATGGACATCATCGCCCGCACAGTGGGGCCGAAGCTCTCCGAGCGCCTGGGCCAGCCCGTCATCGTCGAGAACAAGCCCGGGGCGAGCGGGAACATCGGAGCCGAATCGGTGGCGAAGTCGGCCCCCGACGGCTACACCCTGATGGTCACGGCGAACACGCTGCTCATCGCCTCGAACCTGTACCGCTCCGTTCCCTTCAATCCGCTTTCGGATTTTGCGCCGATCTCGCTCGCCGCCTGGGGCACGCTCCTGCTCACCGCCAATCCGAAAAAGAACATCAAATCGCTGCCGGACCTGATCGCCCAGGCAAAGGCGAATCCGGGCAAGCTGACCTACTCGTCGCCGGGCGTCGGCACGCCGCACCACATGTCGATGGAGCTGTTGAAGGATCTTGCCGGCGTGAGCCTCCTGCACGTCCCGTACAAGGGCAGCGCCGGAGCGCTCACCGACCTGATTTCCGGGGAGATCGACGTCGCCTTCGTGCCGATTCACGTCGCCATGCCGTACGTCCAGGCCGGCAGGCTCACGGCGCTCGCGGTGGGCAGTGCAAAGCGCCAGCCGAACGCGCCCGGCATTCCGACGCTGCAGGAGCTCGGCGTCAAGGGAGCGGACGTCGACATGTGGTATGCCTTCATGGGGCCGAAGGGCACGCCCGCGGCGGTCGTTTCCAGGCTCGACACCGAGCTGCGAGCGATCCTTGCGCTTCCCGATATCAAGGCCGGTTTCGACAAGCAGGGCATGGACGCGGCCTCGTCCTCGCCCGAAGAGTTGAACGCGCTCATGCGGCGCGATTACGCGCGCTGGGCGGCCATTATCAAGAAGAACAATATCACCGCCGAATAGTCCGGCGGTTCGAATCCGAAAAGGGAGCGAGGATGGCGCGAGGGCGGATTCTCACCACGCATGCGGGCGCTTTGCCGCGGTCCCCGGAGCTGCGCGAAATGATCTTCGCCCGGGCGGAAGGCAAGCCCCACGAAGGGAATGCGCTCGCCTCGAAGCTGCGCGACGAGGTCGCCGGCGTCGTGCGCAAGCAGGTCGATTGCGGCATCGACAGCGTCAACGACGGGGAGCTCGGCAAGACCAACTTCACCAACTACGTGCGCGAGCGCCTCGCCGGCTTCGAGATGCGCGACTACCGGGCCGGCGTGGATCCGGCGCCGCTCGACATCACCGCCCGCGACGCGAAGGATTTTCCCCGGTACTTCGCGGGCGGCAAAGGCGCGCTCACCGGCGCGGCGCAGCGCCGGCAGCTCGCGGTCTGCGTTGCGCCGCTCAGGTACGTGGGTCAGGCCGCGCTCGAGGAGGATTTCGGGAATTTCAGGGCGGCGCTGAAAGGCGCGAGGGCCGCGGAGGCTTTTCTTCCGGCGAACACGCCGGGAACGATCGAGCACTGGCTCAGGAACGAGTACTACACTAGCGAAGAGGCGTTCGTCGAGGCCATCGCCGAGGCGATGCGCGAGGAGTACAAGGCGATCGTGGATGCGGGCTTTCTCCTGCAGATCGACGACCCGGACCTCCCGGACGGCTGGCAGATGTATCCCGACATGAGCGTGCGCGAGTACCGTAAGTACGCGACGCTGCGCGTGGACGCGATCAACCACGCGCTGCGCGGCATTCCGCGCGAGAAAGTGCGGCTTCACGTCTGCTGGGGGAGCTTCCACGGCCCGCACCGCAATGATATTCCGCTGGAAGACATTATCGACATCATCTTCCGCGTGCGCGCCTCGAGCTACTCGATCGAAGCCTCGAACCCGGTGCACGAGCACGAATGGCGGGTGTTCGAAGAGGTGAAGCCGCCCGAGGGCACGGTGCTCATTCCCGGCGTCGTCGGCCACTGCTGCGACTTCATCGAGCATCCGGAGCTCGTCGCCCAGCGGCTGCTCCGGTACGCGAAGCTCGTCGGCCGCGAGAACGTGATGGGCGGGACCGACTGCGGCCTGGGTCCGCGCGTCGGCAGCCCCGAGATCGCCTGGGCGAAGCTCGAGGCGCTCGCGCAAGGCGCGCGGCTCGCGAGCAAGCGATTGTGGATGCGGCCGGCGAAACCTTCGAAGAAGCGCGCGCCGGCGCGAAGGAAGAAGGCGGGACGGGGCTAGGTGTCATTCCCGCGCAAGCGGGAATCCAGTGTCGTAACTCGAGGGACCCCTGGGTCCCCGCTTCCGCGGGGACGACGTTCACAAGCTCAGTCGGCCTTGATGTTCGCGGCCTTCGCCACCGCCGTCCACTTGGCGATGTCCCGCGCGATGATCTGCCGGAATTCTTCTGGCGTGTTGCCGGAAGGCACGATCGACATCTGGTCCAGGCGCTCCCTGATTTCCGGGAGCTTCACCACGCGCGCCACTTCCTGCTGGATGCGATTCACGATGGCCTGCGGTGTTCCCGCCGGCGCGTGGAACCCGGTAAAGAGGCGGATCTCGATGTCCGGGCCGCCCGCCTCGGCGAGCGTCGGCAGATCGGGCCAGGCCGGGTCGCGCTTCGCCGATGTCACCGCGAGCCCTTTGACCTTGCCGCCCTTCAACGGGCCGATCGCGGGAGGCGGGTCCATGATGGTCATCGTCACTTGTCCCGCCATCACCGCGCCCAGCGAGTCGCCACTGCTCTTGTAGGGGATGTGCGCGAACCGGGTCCCGGTCTTCTGGTTGAAGAGCTCGGCGGCGAGCTGAAACGGCGCCGCGCTCGCGGAATAGTTGACGTCGCTCGGCCTTGCCTTCGCGTAGTCGATCAGATCCTTCACGGAGTTCACCGGCAGCGAGGAGTTGACGACAAGGATCAGCGGGAAGTCTCCTATCATCGAGATCTGCGCGAAATCCTTGAGCGGCGAGTAGGGCAGTTTCGAGTAGATCGCCGGATTCATGGTCATCGCCCCGCTCGGGCCCATGAACAGCGTGTAGCCGTCGGGGGCGG
>DATHHZ010000412.1:0-5775 GCA_035316965.1 Burkholderiales bacterium
CCGGGATCGAGGTTCTCGACGCCGTAGTGGTCGAGCTTGGTCTTCACCGTGTCGCTCATGCCGCGGATGAACATCGGCAGCCCGAGCCCGATCGAGACCGTATTGCCCTGCGCATCGAACAGCCCGACGGTGAAGTCGAGCGCCTCGTAGATGATCATGTTGTAGGCGGTGCGCATGAGGTTGGTCTTCATTTCCTCGGTCACCGCGATGACGCCGTTGCGGACGATCTCCGTCAGAACCGCGTCTGCCTTCAGGCGTCGTTTCACTTTTGAGCGTTTCATTTCGTTCTCCGCCCGATTTCGATGGCTAGATTTCCAAATTCATCCACGCACAAGCCGTCACCGGGCAGGAGGACCGTCGTTGACGCGTGCTCTTCCACCAGCGCCGGACCTTCGATGCGGTTCCCCGCTCTCAAGCCCTCGCGCGCGTAGCTCGGCGTCGCGAGCGACCTCCCGGGCTCGGCAAAGTAAACCTTGCGTTTGCCGCCGTGCGCGGAGGAAAGCGGCGAGCGCCCGCCGCGCGCGATGCGCTCGAGCCGTGGTTTCTTCATCGCGCCCGTCACCGTCGCGCGCAGGCTCACGATCTCGGCGGGTTCTTCCGGCGCGCAGGTGCCGTAGCGCCGCAGATGCTCCTCGTCGAAGCGCCGCTTCAGTGCATCGCGGCTGTGCCGGCGAAAAACTTCGGCGGGCAAGTCCACGGTGACCGGGTGTTCCTGTCCGACATAGCGCATGTCGGCGGCGCGGGCGACGGCGACTCGTTCAGGCCGAACGCCGCTCGCGGCAAGGGCCTTCCTTCCATCCGCGATCAGCGAATCGTAGATCTTTTCTATGGCGTCGAAGGACACGTCCGCAAGCCGCGCGAACCAGGTGTGCACGAAGTCGTAGCGCAAATCGGAGAACAGCATGCCGAAGGCGCAAAAGTGCCCGGGCGCCCGAGGCACGATGACGCGTTCCATGCCGATCTCCCGGGCGATGGCCGAGGCGTGCAGCGGGCCCGCCCCACCGTAGGCGATGAGGGTGAACGCGGCGGCGTCGAGGCCGCGTTCGGTCGATACCGCCTTTACTGCGTAGGACATGGCCGTGGCCGCGATGCGCAGGATGCCGTCGGCAGCGCGGATGACGTCCAATCCGAGCGGCTCGGCGACGTGATCGCGGATGACGCGCTCCGCGGCACGCGCATCCAGCTTCATCTCGCCGCTCAAGAAGCGGTCCGCGCCCAGGCGCCCCAGCACGAGGTTGGCGTCGGTCACCGTGGCCTGAGTGCCGCCCAGCGCATAGCAGGCCGGACCGGGGTCCGCGCCCGCGCTTTGGGGACCGACCTTGAGTGCGCCGCTCGAGTCCACGGCGGCGATGCTGCCGCCGCCCGTGCCGACCTCGAAGATGTCCATCATCGGGATCTGCACCGGAAGCGCCTGCGCGTAGCCGCCGACGAGCGCGGCTCCGGTCGTAAGCGCTTCGCCCCGGTAGATCACTCCCGCCTTCGCCGTGGTGCCTCCCATGTCGAAGGCGACGGCGTCGGCGAGATCGAGCGCGCTGCAGAGCGCCTGCGCACCGACGACGCCCGCGGCCGGGCCCGATTCGAGCATGCGAATGCACTGGGTCTTCGCCTGGTGCGATTCGTAGAGTCCGCCGGTCGATTGCACCAGCAGGAACGATCCTTCGAAACCGGATTGCTTCAGGCGCTCGTCGATCCCGCGCACATACTCGCTGACGACCGGGCCGATGTAAGCGTTCGCGACCACGGTCGAGCAGCGCTCGAACTCGCGGTATTCGCGCGACAACTCGTGCGAGGCGGTGACGAAGGCGCGGGGCAGGTGCTCGTGCACGATCTCCCTCGCGCGCGCCTCGTGCGCGGGGTTGACGTAGGAGTGGAGGAACATGATCGCGACCGCCTCGACGCCCGCCGCTTCGAGCCGGTCGCAGGCTGCGTGCACGCTCGCCTCGTCGAGAGCGACGTGGATCTTGCCTTCGGCCGTGATGCGCTCGCGCACCTCGAAGCGGAGCGCGCGCTCGATGAGCGGCACGTGTTTCCTGAAGTAGAGGTTGTACGCGTCGGGCCGGTTGATGCGCCCGATCTCGTAGACGTCGCGGAAGCCCTCGGTGGTGAGAAGCGCGGCTTTGGCCCCGGTGCGCTCGAGCATGGTGTTGATCGCTATCGTCGAGCCGTGCAGGAAGGCCTCGGCGCCGGCGAAGCGCGCGCCGGCTTTTTCCATGCCGTTGGAGATGCCGTCGACCAGCCGCGCGGGCGTCGAGAGCGCCTTGCCCAGAAGCAGGCGCCCCGTTTTTTCGTCGAAGGCCACGATGTCGGTAAACGTTCCGCCGATGTCAGCGGCGAGGCGCGTGCGCGGGGAAGACTGCTGCGAGGATCGGCGGCCGGCCGGCCGGAGCTTCTTCATCGTGCGCGGATGATACCGATATCTGCGACAATTAACCGCCGGAGCAACTATGGACCTGAAGGACATCCGTCTCTACGTGGACGACCGTCCCGCGGAAGGCGTGTTCCGCGTGCATCGCGACGTGTACTCGGACCCGGAGCTCCATGAGCTCGAGCACAAGTATATCTTCGAGCGCACCTGGAATTTCCTCGCGCTCGAGTCGCAGATCGCGAAGCCCAACGATTTCGTCACCGCGCACATCGGCAGGACTCCGGTGCTCGCGACGCGCGACGCGAAAGGGCGCCTCTGCGCATTCGTCAACGTCTGCCGCCACAAGGGCGCGATGCTGTGCGCCGCCGAGGAGGGGAACGCCAAATATCACGTCTGTCCGTATCACGGCTGGGCGTACGATGCATCGGGGAAGAACGTCGACATCAAGGACCGCAAGACTGGCAGCTATCCACCCTCGTTCGAGGCCGAGGACCACAACCTCGTGCCCCTCGCGCGGGTGGCGAGCTACAAGGGGTTTATCTTCGGGAGCCTCTCCGACGAGGTTCCGCCGCTCGAGGATTTCCTCGGTGACATGCGTTTCTTCATCGACGTCGTCGCCGATCAGGGGCCAAGGGGTCTGGAGTTCATCCCCGGGCGCTCGGTGTACACCTATCGCGGCAACTGGAAGTTGCAGCTCGACAATGGTCTCGATCCCTATCACCTGACGACGACGCACCTTTCATACATGGATCTGCAGGCGCGCCGCCGCGGAGGCGAGGGCCACCTGGAGGCGCGCCAGTACGATTGGGCGAAGCGCAATTCCGCCGAAGGTGGGACCTTCGCGCTCTCCCACGGTCACGCCGCGACCTGGCTCGAGCAGCCCGAGCCCGAAAAGCGCCCGATTTATCCCGCGCTGGCCGAGATCCGCGCGCGCGTGGGCGCGCAGCGTGCCGAATGGATGCTGAAGGCGCGCAACGTGCACGTCTTTCCCAATATGCAGATCGCGGACGCGATCACGCTGATGCTGCGCACCTTCAGGCCGCTCGCGGCCGACCGCACCGAGATGAAGAGCTGGTGCCTCGCTCCGATCGGCGAGGCGCCCGAGCTGCGCGCCTGGCGGCTGCGCCAGTTCGAGGATTTCTTCAACCCGGGGGGCCTGGCGACGCCGGACGACACCGTGACCTACGAGGGCTGCCAGAGCGGTTTCGGCGCGCAGCCGATTTCGTTCCTGCAGGGTTACGCGCGCGGCATGGCGGCGATGAAGGCCGGCGCGGACGAGGCGGCGGCGTCGATCGGCATCCGGCCCGAGGCGAGCGTGCGGGGCCGCTTCGAGATGTTCAGCGAAGTCGGCTTCCACGCGCCGTACCGCGAGTGGGCGCGCCTGATCCAGGCGGGCGTCGCGGGCAGGAAGGCGTATCCGTGAACGCCCGCGCGCAAGGCGGATCGCTCGCCGCGGGCATTGAGCTCGTCCACCGCGAGGCGAGGTATCTCGACGAGCAACGCTGGGACGACTGGCTCGCACTCTACACCGAGGACTGCAAATACTGGATGCCGGCGTGGAAAGCGGACGGCACGCCGACGACCAACCCGCAGGCCGAGCTTTCGCACATCTACTACGCCAGCCGCGCCGGGCTGGAGGACCGGATCGTGCGCATCCGCTCGGGGAAATCCGCCGCCTCGACGCCAATGCCGCGCACCGCCCACATCCTCGGCAGCGTCCTTCCTGCGGAGTCGTCCGCGGACCGGCTGAAGCTCGATTCGACCTGGGTGAGCCACGTGTTCTTCCCGCGTTCGGGCGAGAGCCACGCGTTCTTCGGGCGCTCCGAGCACGAGCTGGTGCTGCGCGAGGGAGATTGGCGCATCGCGCGCAAGAAGATCCTGCTGCAGAACGACTACATCCCCACGATGCTGGACGTCTACTGCGTCTAGCCGCATGCGTGATTGCAAAGAGGCTTTTTCCCGCAGTCGAAGCGACGCGGCTGCTGGGGAAGTGGACCAAGCTCGCGCAAGGTCACGTCATGTTCGGCTCGGGCTGCTCGTGCGGCGTGGGCTTCGCCAATCTGCGTCTTGCTGACTTCGAGCCGCAGATCCTCGAGTACCTGAAGACGACGCACGGCGTCAGCGGATTCGCCGGCGTCCCCGACCTACTGCGCTCGATTGTCAAGCAGAGTGAAGGAGAGGAGCACGGCGGGCAGCTCGCGCTGCTGGCCGATCTCGCGCGCAGCCTCGACTCATTCGACGAGCTGCACCGCGGGCGCTAGCCTGAGGGAAGCACGGTAGTTAGGGCGCGATTGCCTGGATACCTTTGAATCCGAGGAACCATCAGCGTAGCGGTTACGGCACTGCGCCCGCTATTTCCAAAGTCTGTTTCACTTCGGGGGCTGCTTCTTGGCGAGTAGCTGCTTGAGATCTGCGAAGGGAGCGTAGGTCGACGCGCGGCCACCGGCGGAGGGGCTGCTTCCCCCGCCCGCCGCTTCCAGATGCCGCCTGTGTTCGTTGTCATGGCAGTACAGACACAGCAGCTCCCAGTTACTGCCATCGGGCGGGTTGTTGTCGTGATTGTGGTCCCGGTGGTGGACGGTCAGTTCGCGCACGTTGGCGCGCGTGAACTCGCGGGCGCAGCGCCCACAGATCCATGGGTAGATCTTCAACGCCTGTTCCCTGTAGCCGCGTTCGCGCTTCTCGGCGGCACGGCGGGCACCGGCGACGAGGCGGTCCAGTTTGCCAGGGTCACTTGCGCTCATGAAGCCACGTCAGCAGCGCGTCGGACGAAGCGATTCGATCATCGCCCGGAAGTCGTCGGGTGCCTCGCGCTCGAACGACATGTGTTGGCCCGTTCTGGGATGTACAAATCCGAGAACGCGCGCGTGGAGCATCGGGCGCGTCGATTCGATCTTTGGACCCGCGTAGTCGCGGATATACACGCGTTCGCCGACCAGGGGATGGCCGAGCTCGGACATGTGGATGCGAATCTGATGCTGCCGCCCGGTTTCGAGGCGGCACTCGACCAAGGTCGCACCCGCGAGCGCAGCGATCGGTCTGACGTGCGTAACCGAACGCTTCGCCTCGGGCGGAATTCCCCCCCTGGGTCGCCGAAAGTGGCCGTAGGAGCCGCGGATTCCGTCGCCGCGATCGGTGACCAGATGAGTTTCGATACGCTTCGCGGCGACCTCGCCGTGCGCGATCGCATGATAGACGCGCTCGATGTCGTGCGCGCGGAACCGGTCCGCCAGAATGCGCTTCGCATCCAGGGTGCGCGCGAACACCATCAAACCGCTCGTGTCCTTGTCGAGCCGGTGAACCACGCCGAGCGCGGGAGCGGAACCGCGCCCGCCCATTCGCCGCAGCAAGGTTCGCGTGCAGTCGACGAGCGTGTCCTTGTCGCCCGGCTCGTAGGCGATGCTCAGCAT
>DATHHZ010000413.1:0-4644 GCA_035316965.1 Burkholderiales bacterium
CCTACTGACTGCAGCGAGCGGGCGAATTCGGAATCGGGCGGGACACCCAGCGAACCGAGGAAATTCTGCAGGAGCGCCTGGGCAGCGAGCGTGAATTGCTCCGGAGAGGGAATGGGGACCGCCACGCAGCTAAAACCCTGAAATATTTGAGAAGGCGACGGGATATTGCACCGCACAATGGGCGAAGTCAAGGAAGTACGCCGATAGTGAGCTAACCGCCTGTCCAGACTCCGAAATCAGCACTGGCACCCAGCCGCGTGGAAAAGGGGGGACGGGAAACAGGAGGTGTCGATGCCGAATCTCTGCTGATACGCTGCCCAGGCGAAAGCGTAAAGTATCAACCAGAATAAGGGGACTGACCCCACTGGAGAGGGGACCACATGGGCCACAAGGGGGCGTGCGCCTTGCGCAGATTCTTGCCAACCGCTCGAAGACGGCCCTCGAGGAAGCGGTGCTCCTCATCACCGAACAGCTCGGTTTCCGGTACTTCATGTTCTGCGGCCGTTTTTCCCAGCCGCGCGGCGCGACGCATGAAGTCCGGTTCGATAATTTTCCAGTTCACTGGCACCGATACTGCGCCGATCGGGACAGGGATATCCTGCCCGGTCCGCTGCGCCGTCTCGCCTTGCAGGAGGTCACTCCTTTGCCCTGGAAAAAAATCGCGGCGCGGCACAGCAGGGCCCTCGCCAAGGCAAGCGAATTCGGACTCGCGACGGGGGTTTCTTGCTCCGTTCACGGGCCTCGCGGGCAGTGGAGCCTCACCAGCTTTGCGTTGGGCCGTGGCGGTTCCGCAGCGGAGCGCCGCATCCTCGCGACCCTGCCGGATTGCCAGCTCGTCGCGTGCGCCATTCACTACGCCGCGGCGCGCATTGCCCGGCGCGGTGCCGACAGGCTTGGGCCGCTGCGCCGCCTCGACGGCGCTCCTAGCAGGCTTCTCAGCGACCGCGAGAGCCAATGTTTGATCCATTCGGCAGGCGGTAAGACGACTTCTGAAATCGGCCAGGCGCTGCAGATTTCCGAGCGCACCGTCGCGTTCCACCTCTCAAACGTGAGGCGCAAGCTCGGCGCCGCCAACTCCCGCCACGCTGTCACGAAGGCCTTCTCGCTCAGGCTGATCGCTGCGGGTTTGTAGCTGAAGGCGCTGACGCGCCCGATGTGCGACCGTGCGGCGATCCGAATCGGCGGCCTGTTTCCGACTGAGTGAACCCTGCAGGCGCGCTGATCAGGTGCGGCCGGAACCCGCCCAATAAAGCCGCGCGGGGTTGTCCACCAGAATCCGCTTTCTGAGCTTCTCGTCCGGGACGACTTTCGCGAAGAAGTCGACCAGCTCACCGTCGTTCGGCACGGCCTTCACGTTGGGGTGGGGAAAGTCGGTTCCCCACAGCACGCGCTCCGGGGCCGACTCGACCAGCGCCGCCGCGAACGGCATCGCGTCGTGAAACGGCTTTCCGGCCGACGACACGCGCTCCGGTCCGCTCAATTTCACCCAGGCAAGCTCGTTATTCATCAAATCGAGCAGCATTCGAAAAGGCTTCTGATCGATTCCGTGCTGCGCCCGAGCGCGCCCCATGTGGTCGATCACGAACGGCACGCGCAAGCGGCGGAACATTCCTTCATGAGCCTCGATGTCTTCGGCGTCCAAATGCAGCACCACGTGCCAGGCGAGCGGCTCGATCATCGCGAGCGTGCGCTCGAACACGCGCGGATCCGGCGCGCCGCCCAAGTGCCGCACGAAATTGAAGCGCACGCCGCGCACTCCGCCTGCATGCAGCGCCTCGAGCCCGCGCTCGGTCGCTTCTTCCCCGACCATCGCCACTCCGCGCCAGGCGCCGCCCGGCTCGAACTTCCGGGACCAGGCGATCGCATCGAGCATCGCGCGGTTATCCGTGCCGTGGCAGCTTGCCTGGACCAGCACCGCGCGCGCGAGACCCAGATGCTCGTGCAATGCGCGCAGCTTCTCCCTCGGGGAATCGGGCGGCGTGTAGCGGCGCCCAGGTGCGTACGGAAACTTCGCGGCCGGACCGAAGATGTGGCAGTGGGCATCGCATGCGCCTGGGGGCGGGGCGTACGCCGGCTTGATCGGATTCGGATCCGGGCCGCTGATCGGCGAGGTCATCGTCCGTCCTACTGTTTCTCGATTTTCGCCCGCTCGATTACGGCCTTCCACTTTGCAATTTCGGAGACCAGCAGATCGCGCAATGCCTCCGGTGTCCCGCCGCGCGCCTCCACACCCAGGTCCTGGAGGCGCTTGCGAACTTCGGGCGAACCCGTGGCGGCATTGACTTCGCGATTGAGGCGGTCGATCAGCGCCTTCGGCGTTCTCGCAGGCGCCGCAACACCGTTCCAAGAGGCTGCCTGGTAGTCGCGCACGCCGCTCTCGGCGACGGTAGGCACTTCCGGCAGACCGGGAAAGCGTTTCTCGGAGGTCACGGCCAGCGGCTTCAGTCCCCCGCCCTTGATCTGCGCCATCACTGGGGCAAGGATTTCGAACGCGGCCTGAATATCGCCACCTTTCAGCGCGGCGATCACTGCCGGCGTCGCCTTGAACGGAACCACCTGTGCGTCGATTCCCGACAGTGATTTGAAAAGTTCCGCCGCCAGGTTCTGGGTACTTCCGATATTGATGGTGCCGATATTGAGTTTGTTTGGATTTGATCCGGCATACGCGATCAGCTCGCGCACCGACCCGATCTTGGAAGCCGAGTCCACAACCAGGACCAAATCGAAAAACCCCACTGTCGAGACCGGCGCAAAATCCGTGACGGTATCGTAGGGCAGAGACTTGAACAGAGACGCGCTCACCGCGTTGCCGTTGGTAATGAAGAGAAGGGTGTAACCATCCGGCTCGGCTTTGGCAACGGCTTCGGACGCGACAATTCCCCCAGCGCTCGGGCGGTTCTCGACGATCACTTGCTGTCCCATCGATTCGCCCATTTTCTGCGAAAGGACCCGGGCCGTGATGTCAGCCACCCCACCCGCTGCAAACGGCACGACGATCTTCACAGGGTGCGCCGGATAGCCTTGCGCTAAAGCGCTGGACGCGGCCGCAGCCCCGGCAGCGCATAGGCATTGCAACACACGATGGAGTCGTCTCACGGGAGAGAGTGGGAGGTTCGAGTTGGTCGGGGCGGCGAGATTCGAACTCGCGACCACCTGCACCCCATGCAGGTACGCTACCAGGCTGCGCTACGCCCCGACGCGTGAAAAGTATACCAGAGCAGGTGAGACAATTCGCCTCGTTTCAGCTCAGCAGTTCGATGACGTTCTTCAGCTCCTGCTTAAGTACTGAGAGATTGACGCTCCGCGTCTCGTGCCCGCGCGGTGCAGAGGCCGACGAGGTCGCGGAGCGCGCTGAGGCCGCGCTCAGGCTTTCATCCAGGCGGTTGCGCGCCCCGCTGATGGTGAAACCCTGCTCGTAGAGAAGCTCGCGGATACGGCGGATCAGCAGCACCTCGTGGTGCTGGTAGTAGCGACGGTTGCCGCGGCGCTTGACCGGACGAAGCTGGGTGAATTCCTGTTCCCAGTAGCGCAAAACGTGCGGCTTGACCCCGCATAACTCGCTCACCTCGCCAATGGTGAAGTAGCGCTTCGCCGGGATCGGCGGCAGGCTATCCTTGGTCGCCTTGCTTTCCATGGGTCTGCTCGACCAGCGCCTTGAGCTTCTGGCTTGCGTGGAACGTGACCACGCGGCGCGCCGTGATGGGAATTTCTTCGCCGGTCTTGGGGTTGCGCCCGGGACGCTGCGGTTTGTTGCGCAGCTGAAAGTTGCCGAACCCGGATAGCTTGACGCTCTCCCCGTTTTCGAGCGCCAGGCGGATTTCCTCGAAGAACGTTTCCACCATGTCCTTCGCCTCGCGCTTGTTCAGCCCCACTTTCTCAAAAAGCATGTCCGCCAGCTCGGCTTTTGTAAGTGTCATTTGCGCTCCCTTGGAGAGGCAGAATCCCCCTCCACTTCATTACTTAAGTACGTAATTTAGCACCGAATTTTGCGGCGAGAAGCTCAGTCAGTTGCGCCATTGCGGCGTCCGCTTCCGCATCGGTCAACGTCCTTGCAGTATCTTGCATAACTACCCGAAACGCAAGGCTTTTTCTACCTCTTTCTACACCTTTCCCCCGGTAGAAGTCAAACAGCCGGATATCCTGAACCAAGGGGGGGCGATTCCGGGCAAGTTCCTCCAGGATGCCCGAGACCGATATCGCCTCATCAAATTCCATGGAACGATCCCGGATCACGGGGGGAAATTTGGAGATTTCCCGGTATTGCGGCATGTCCACCGCGGCCAGCCCGGTGACATCCAGTTCAAACAGGACCGGAGCTTGAGGCAGGTCGTATTTCCGCTGCCAGCGCGGATGCAACTCGCCCAGCCAGCCGATAGCAGCGCCGCCCAAGCTGACGCTGGCCGCGCGGCCCGGGTGCAGCCCCGGATGAGCGAGGGGGGCGAAGCGCGCCTCGCGCGGAAAGAGGAGTGCCTCGACGTCGCCCTTCACGTCGTAAAAATCGACCGGGCGCATGGGAATACCCCATTGCTCGGCTGCAGCCGGCCCGTAGGCAAGACCGCCGATGCGGAGGGGCTGGTGGTAGCCGGCGAGCGCTTTCGCCGGATCGCGAGGATCCTCTCCGCCGGAGGAGCGCAAAAAGCAGCG
>DATHHZ010000414.1:0-4266 GCA_035316965.1 Burkholderiales bacterium
CGAGAACTGGGAGTCGTAGATCCACCAGAAGGCGATGGCGGACAGCGCGGTCGGCACGATGAACGGCAGCAGCACGATCGCGCGGATGAACGACTTGAACGGAAGGTGGCGGTTGAGGATGAGCGCGAGCCAGAGGCCCAGCACGAACTTGAGCACGC
This sequence comes from Burkholderiales bacterium, assembly GCA_035316965.1. Lineage (GTDB taxonomy): Bacteria > Pseudomonadota > Gammaproteobacteria > Burkholderiales > SG8-39 > VBDM01. The sequence goes on from DATHHZ010000414.1 coordinate 159, forward strand.
TCGCTACGGTGGTATAGAACAGGGTATTGAACAGGGACAGCCGCGCTACGCTGTCGCCGATGAGGAACTGGAAGTTCTCGATTCCGATCCACTCACCGGCACGGCCGATCTTGGCGTCGGTGAAGCCGAGCCAGGTGCCGAGCCCGAGAGGGTACGTAAGGAAAAGCAGAAGCAGAATACCCGCGGGCAGCATGAACAGCAGCCCGAGGGTGTTGCGGTTGTCGAGAAATCGATGCACGGGTCAGAGTGTCATCCCCTCCTTGGACAAGGAGGGGTGCGCGCGAAGCGCGCGGGGTGGTTTGATGCACGCGCTCGCACCACCACCCCGTCGCCTCCGGCGACACCCCTCCTCCATCCTGGAGGAGGGGAAAGGTCTAAGAATCAAACCTTGTAGTACCTCTCGGCGCGTTTCTGGGCGCGCTCCATGGCTTCCTTCGGCGACTTATCGCCCGAGGCGGCTTCGGCGACCATGTCCACGATGATGAAGTCGGCGAGCGCGCCCGCGGACGCGTAGCCGAGCTTGCCCGCGTACCCTGCGGGGCGCAGCTGCTTGCAGGCGTCGCGGTAAGCCGTGTGCTTCGGGTCCACTGTCCAGATCGGGTTTTTCTCGTAAGCGACGAGAGGGCCCGCGGTATAGCCGATTCCGGCCTGGAGCCAGGCGCCGTACTGCTCTTCCTCCATCATGAAACGGATGAATTCCTTGGCGGCCTTCGGATACTTCGTGTACTTGAAGATCATCTGGTTCATGAACAGGTGGCACGCGCTCGACACGCCGGCCGGCCCCGCCGGATAGCTCGCGTGATTGATGTCGGTCTGAAGCGCGTTGATCTTCGGGTCCTTGGAATTCTTCGACGCGTAGTAGATCGAGATGCCGTTGTTGGTCACCGAGATCTGCCCGTCGAGGAAGACCTTGTTGTTGTTCGGATCGAGCCACGAAAGGGTGCCCGGGATGAAGGTGCCGTAGAGCTCCTTCGAGTACTCGAGCGCCCTTAGCGTTTGCGGGCTGTTGATGACCACGTTGTTCTTCGTGTCGACCATCTGGCCGCCGAAGGTCCAGACCAGCCAGTGGCACCAGGTATTGGCGTCTCCCGTGGCGTGGCCGAGCGCGAAGCCGCCGGGCGTGCCCTTGTCCTTGAGCACCTTCATCATCTTGAGGAAGCCGTCGGTGTCCTTCGGGAAGCTGTCGAATCCGGCCGCCTTCACCTGGCTCTCGCGGTAGACGATCATGCTGCCGGTCGCGCCGAGGGGGACGCCGATCCAGCGCTTGCCGTCGGGCTTGAGATAGAGCTCGCACGTCGGGTACCAGCCGCCGTATTTTTTGCCCAGGTAGTTGCACAGGTCGGTGACGTCCACCAGCTTCTCGGGATAGAGATTGGCGTCGTCGTACGTGCCGAGAATGATGTCCGGGCCGGCGCCGGTGTTGGCCGCGACCGCGGCCTTCGGGCGCACGTCTTCCCAGCTCTCGCTGTCTACGCGCACTTCGATGCCGTATTTGGCGGTAAAGGCGTGCACGTTCTTCATGTACTGATCGATGTCGCCCTGGACGAAGCGGCTCCAGCGCAGCACGCGCAGCTTCGCGCTCTTCTCGGGCTGGCTGTTCCACTGGGCGTGCGCGTCCTTGATCCAGATCATCGGGAACGCCGCGGCCGCGGCGACGCCCGCTCCTGCCTTCAGTAAGTCCCTGCGCTTGTTGCTCATGGCTCCTCCTTATGCAAGTCGAGCGCCGCTCGACGGATCGAAAAGATAGGTCAATTGCGGCTTGAGGCGCACCGCCGCGCCGGGTTGAAAAGCGTGGCGCTCGCGCACGACCGCCGTGACGTCGACGCCGGCGAGCTTGCAGAAGATCTGCGTGTCGGCGCCGGTGGGCTCGACCACGACCACTTCCGCGGGAACGCCGTCATCGGCCACCGCGAAATGCTCGGGCCGCACGCCGACCACCACCTCGCGGCCCTCGGGAATTTCGGCGCGCACCGGGATGGGCAGGTGCACGCCGCCGCCGACCGCCACCGCGAACCCGGCGCCGTTTCTAGCCAGGCGGCCGGCGAGGAAATTCATCGCCGGCGAGCCGATGAAGCCGGCGACGAACTGGTTCCCCGGGTCGTCGTAGAGCTCGAGCGGCGAGCCGGTCTGCTCGACGCGGCCTGCGTTCATGACCACGATCTTGTCCGCCATGGTCATCGCCTCGATCTGGTCGTGGGTAACGTAGACCGACGTGGTCTTCAATCTCTGATGCAGCGCCTTGATCTCGGTGCGCATGGCCACGCGCAGCTTGGCATCGAGGTTGGACAGCGGCTCGTCGAACAGGAACACCTGCGGCTTCCGCACGATCGCGCGTCCCATCGCGACGCGCTGGCGCTGGCCGCCTGAGAGCTGGCGCGGATAGCGCCGGAGGTATTCTTCGAGCCCGAGGATCAGCGCCGCCTCCTCGACGCGCAGGCGCGTCTGCTCGCGCGATTCGCCGGCGAGCTTCAGGCTGAAGGCCATGTTGTCGTACACGTTCATGTGCGGGTAGAGCGCGTAGTTCTGGAACACCATGGCAATGTCCCGCTCCTTCGGCGCGACGCCGTTGACAACGCGCTCGCCGATCGCGATCCGGCCGCCGGAAATCTCCTCCAGCCCCGCGATCATCCGCAAGAGCGTCGATTTGCCGCAACCCGAGGGGCCCACCAGCACGCAGAACTCGCCGTCCTCGACCCCGATGTCCACGCCGTGCACGACCTCGGTCGAGCCGAAGCTCTTGCGCACCGCGCTCAGGGTCACCGATGCCATGCGAGTGTTCGATTTGCCGGGGAGCCGCGTTTTTGGGAAAATTTCGGGAGGGCGAGGGCAGGTTAGCCGCGCCCACTGTGGGGGTCAAGGGGATTCGCATGAAAGAGCGTTTTTCGATCGATCGCGCGAGCTTTCCCGGCCCCGTCGTGGTCACGGGCGCGGGCGGCTGCATCGGCAGCTGGGTGCTCGCGCTGCTCGTGCGCGCCGGCGTTCCGGCGTGCGCGTTCGACCTCTCGGAAGACAAGCGGCGGCCGCGCCTCCTCATAGCCGAGGGCGATCTGGAAAAAATCCAATGGCGCACCGGCGACGTTTCCGAGAGCAAAGTGATCGTCGAGGTCCTCGAAGCGCTGCGCCCCTGCGCGGTCATCCATCTCGCGGCTCTGCAGGTGCCGTTCTGCAAGGCCGACCCCGTCGCGGGGGCGAAAGTGAACGTCGTCGGCACGGTCAATGTGTTCGAGGCCGCGCGGCGTCTCGGGATCAGGCGCATCGCCTACGCGAGCTCGATCGCCGCCTACGGCGCGATGGACGAGGGCCACGGTGCCATGCACACGCTTTACGGCGCGTACAAATACTGCGACGAGCAGATCGCCAAGGTGTATTCCGAGGACTGGAACGTCGCGAGCGTCGGCATCAGGCCGGGAGTCGTCTACGGCGTGGGCCGCGACCAGGGCCTCACCTCGAAAACGACTTTCGCGATTCTCGCCGCCGCCGCGGGCAAGCCCTACGAGGTGCCTTTTTCCGGCGGCGTATCGTGGCTGTACGCGGGCGAGGTCGCGAGCGCGTTCATTCACGCCGTCTCGCGCGAGCGCAAGGGCGCGCCGGTCTTCGACATGAACGGCGTCTACGCGCCGGTCGAGGAGGGGCTTCGCATCCTCAGGCAACTCGCGCCTTCGGCGGCGATCACCTCCTCGGGGCAGCCGCTCGCGTTTCCCATGCACCTGCCCGACGAGCCGCTTCGCGCCCAGCTGGGAAACTATGGAAGCATGCCCCTCGCCGAAGGCATCCGCGAGACCTACGAGGCGTTCCGGTCGCTCATCCGGCGCGGGCTGTTGAGCATGCCGGAGTCGGCGTAGAGCATCTCGCATGAAACAACCCGAAACCGCGCTCATCGTGGGCGCGGGCAGCGGCCTCTCCGCGTCGCTCGCGCGCCTGTTCGCGAAAGACGGGATGCGGGTCGCACTCGCCGCTCGCGACACGTCCAAGCTCGCTTCGCTCGTGAAGGAAACGAGCGCGTTCCCGATCGCCTGCGATGCCGCGGACCTCTCGCAGGTCGAGGCGATGTTCGCCGCGGTCGAGACAAAGTGGGGCGTGCCCGACCTCGTCGTCTACAACGCCGGTT
>DATHHZ010000415.1:0-2621 GCA_035316965.1 Burkholderiales bacterium
TCTTCCCCCCGCGTCTTCACCAGAGCCGGGACCTTCGCCGCGGTCGTGATCGTCGTGCCGCGCGCATCGTTGCTGTGGAAGCCCTGCCCGTAGTTCAGGAAATACTCCGTCTTGTCGAACGGACCGAAGACGAAATTGAGCTTGGGCGAGGTGATGTGCGCGCTCGTCGTCCCGGAATTCGCGGGGTTGTCGCTGTCCACGCGGGCGCCGTAGAAATCCTCGCGCACGCCCGCGATGCTGCGGAACGTGTCGGTCCATTGCAGCGTGTTCTCGTAGTACAGACCCACTCCGGTCTGCACGACCTTGTCCGTTTTCACCGTATTGAACCGGTCGCGCGCCGTGGTGTTGTACAGCGCCACGTCGATATTGTCGCGGCGCGCGTCGAGCCCGAACTTATGAGTCATCTGATGCTCGTCCCATTTCCCGGTGAAGACCCAACTGGGTGTCAGGCCGACGATGGTGCGGTTGTCCGCCTGCTCGAATTGATCGCCGTTCGTTTGATTGTCGAGGAAGAAAGTGAAGTTGGAAAACAGATTCAGCCGGTACTTGATCGCGTAGACGTCCATGTGAAAGACGCCGCCGTTTTCGAGCGTCTTGTGCCGGTCGAGCGACAGGCTGTAGCGCGAGGTCCGGCCGCCGTCGGTCGGATCGATCGCGCCGAAGCGTGAGATCGTTCCGTCGTCTACTGCTCGCTGCGGAATCTGGTCGGTCGCGTTCCATTTGCCGGTGTAGCCCATGAGGGACAGGGTGTAGCCGTCCGCGTTCGTGCCCTCGCTGAAGCGCAGCACGCCGTTCAGCTTGCGGTAATCCTCGGGATTGATCCACGGGCCGTCGTTGTGGAACAGCTCGAAGCCGTAGAGCAGATGGCCCGGGCCGGCATCGAAGGAATTCGCCGCCATCGCGCGCCGGTAGCCGTTGCTGCCGAGCCCGAGCGAAGCGATTCCCTTCGGCATCTTGGTGTAGTAGTCGATGTCGGCGGCGCCGGCAGAGGAAAAGTCGCCTTCCTCGGCGAAATACGGACCCTTCTTGTACGCGACCCGCGACACCAGCTCCGGGAGGAGGAAGTTGATGTCGGAATAGCCCTGGCCGTGCGCGTGCGTCGGCAGGTTCACCGGCATGTGGTCTATCGTGGTGAGGAAGTCGGTGCCGTGATCGAGATTGAAGCCGCGCAGGAAATACTGGTTCGCCTTGCCGTCGCCGCTGTGCTGGGTGATGATCACGCCGGGCACGTACTCGAGCACCTCGCCCGGCCGCAGCATCGGCCGCGCCTCGATCAGCTGAGGCGTGATGTAGCCCTGGCTCGCCGCGTCGGAGGTGCCGACCGCGTTTTCGTAGTGTCCGATGATGCGGACCTGGGCGGGTGTCTCATTCTCCTGCGCGAGGCTGTGGTGCAACCAAAACGCGGAAAAAAAAGCAAGCGCAACTTTCGTCTTCTTCAAGATCGCTCCCATCGGATGGAGAACGAATCATACCGGGCGCCCTACAAGCGTTGTTGAGCCTGCGCTCCCGTGGTAGGGTTCGGCATGTCTCGCCAGGCGGAACGTACGCAGTGAAATCCGACGCAGCCCCGACCGCCCCGTCGCAACGCCTGCCTGCGCCTCATCTCAAGCGCTTCACCGCCGATGCCCTGCTCGCAGTCGGCCTGCCCGCCAAAGACGCCGTAACCTGCGCCGAGCTGATGGTGCGCGCCGACCTCCAGGGCGCCGACGGACACGGAATTTTCCGCCTGCCGCAGTACGTGCGCCGCATCAAAGGGGGCGCGGTCAACGTGAAGCCGAAGGTGAAGGTCGCCCGCGAAGCTGCGGGCATGGCCCTCGTCGACGGCGACAACGGCATGGGACACGTGGTGATGAGCTTCGCCGCGAAGACCGCGATCGAGAAAGCGAAGACGGCGGGCGCGGCCTGGGTCGGCGTCGCCCGCAGCAACCACGCGGGTCCGGCATCGCTCTACGCTGCGATGCCGCTCGAGCACGACATGATCGGGCTGTATCTCGCCGTCGGAAACGCCAACCACATGGCGCCCTGGGGCGGGATCGATCTGCTGCTTTCGACCAATCCGATTGCGGTGGCGGCGCCGGGAAACGAAACGACCATCGTCCTCGACATGGCGACCACGGTCGCGGCCTACGGGAAAGTGAAGACCGCGGTCCAGCGCGGCGAAACCCTGCCCGAGGGCTGGATGATCGACCATCAGGGCAGGCCGCTCACCGATCCGAAGCGCGCCGATCAGGGCCTGCTGGTGCCGATCGGCGGCTACAAGGGCTATGGGCTCGCGCTGGTGTTCGGCCTCCTCGCGGGAACGCTGAACGGCGCGGCGATGGGAAGCGAAACCGTCGACTTCAACGCCGACGATGTGACGCCCACCAACACCGGCCACGCGATCGTCGCGATCTCGATCGCCGCCTTCGGCGAGGTGGACGAGTTCAAGCGCCGCGTGGACAAGCTCGCGCGCGAGATCCGCAGGTCCAGGCCGATGCCGGGCGTGGCGCGCATCTGGCTGCCCGGCGAGCAGAGCCGCGCGAAGTTCGAGGAGCGCTCGAAGCTCGGCATCCCGATCCCGGCGCCCTTGCGCGCCGGCCTGGAGAAGCTCGCCCGCGAGCTGAAGATCAAAGCTCTGGGAC
>DATHHZ010000416.1:0-11345 GCA_035316965.1 Burkholderiales bacterium
GCGTTCGTCTCGAGCGAGTTCAGAAGGTTCCTGGAGACTCCGGCTATCTCGTCAACCGCCGCAAGAAATGCAGCTTCGTTGGCTTTCGATGGTTTGTTGAAGCCGCTCACTTTCCTCACGAATTGCAGCGAGGCCGAACGAATCTCTTCGTCCGTCACCGGGGGTTCGAAGTTGAAGAGGGTCCTGATGTTTCTGCACATAAGCGTTACCTCGATATGTCGATGCCACCCAAGGCTTCAGATCGGCCTGTTTTCCGTGCCTTCACCAGGCGTTATGAACAACATTTTCGTCGCAACAGACGTTCGAGCCGTATGCCACGTTCCCTTCGGAACAACGATATAGGAACCGGGGTCGCGCAAATGAATTACCTCCTCCACGCCGTCTCGATCGAGCACCATCCTCGCATTGCCCGAAAGCAGGCAGACAATCTCGTCCCCCGCGGGATGTCTTTCCCACGTCGGCCAGTCCGACTCAAAGCCATAGCACGAGACAAGGAGCCGGCCCTTGAACCTGTCGAAGCGCTCATCCAGCTCTTCATAAATCGTAGGCGTGACATCGACCAGGGTCGCCAAGTGATCGGAGTCGAGTACCGCAAAGGTCGACGCCAAGTCGAGTTTGCGGGCCCCGGCAATCTTGCTTCGATCTGAGCTCATGGCGAGGCCGGAACGAACATCGCCGCAACGAGGGTGCGGTGCATTCTTCTCCTCCTTTTCTGAAGGCCTTTCGCCTAGCGAACCAGCCCCTGCTTCGCCAGCCACTCCTGGATGAGTGCTGCGACCTGCAGGTTGTTCCGGTCCATCATCAGCATGTGCGAGTTGCCGCGGAAGCCGGCGCTCGGCAGGTCGAGGACTTCGACCTTGCCGCCCGCTTTCGAGATTTCGCCCACGAAATCGACGCCGTTCTTCCGGATCTGCGGCCAGCGCGAGTCGAGCGCGATGTTGTCGCCGTAGACGACGAGCGTCGGAATGTTCTTGAGAACAGCCGCCTGCTTCGCGTCGCCGATCCCCGCGGGCTCGACCGCGACGAGCGCCTTCACCTTGTCGGGCCGCGCCTGCGCCACCTTGAAGCCGAACTGCCCGGCCTGCGAGTGAAAGAGAATCACGCACGGGCACACGCGGTCCACCAGCGCGGTATACGCGCGGATGATCGCGTCGTCGGTGGTCGTCCAGCGCGGCACGCTCTGCTTCACGAAATTGTCGTAGGCCTCGACCGGGAACTGCACGTTCGGCATCAGCTTACGCTGCGCCGGGTCGGGGCTCCAGGAACCGAGACTCTGCCCGATGCGAAAGCGCTCGAAGGGATTCGCCTTGGCGAGGAACACCGGCTCGCCCTTGAAAATGTCCGGGGTCATCGCCCAGCCCGCGCGGCCGCGCTCCACGGCGTCCGAGTTGTACACGTCCCAGCCCTGCTTGACGAAGAAATTCAACCAGCCCTCGCGCCCGTCGGGCGTCGTCTCGTACGTCACGCCCGTGAGGCCCCCGCCGTGCCACATCAGAAGCGGCACCGCACCGCGGCGGTTCGCCGGAAGAAAATACTGAACGTACATCGCCTCGACTGAGTACGTGCCGTTGAGATCGACCTTCGCCGGCACCCCGCCGGGTGTGAACACCACTTCTTTTACGGGTTTGCCGGAAATCTCCACATCGCGCCCGCCGACATGGAACGAGCCCATGTCGCGGAGAGCTATAGGGGCGGAGGTGCAGGAGGTGAGGGTTGACGCAATTGCGAGAATTGTGACCTTACGCACGTTATCTACTCCTGAATTGATTTGTTGTTGCCCGAGCTACACCTACTTGGATTTCTCCTTGGCAGGCTCCTGCATGAGCCGAACTATCATCGGCAACACCTTGCGAGGGCCCAGTCTTACGCTGAACGCGAGTATCTTGTTTCTCCAGCCGGGAATAATCGTGGTCTTCCCTCTCATGAGGTCCCGGTAAGCGATTTCGGCAACGTCCGAGGCGTTCATCACCCCGCGTCGGAAAAGTTTGGAAGTTTCCATTCCGGCGCTTTGCTGAAAGCCGGAGCGCGTCGGTCCAGGGCATAGTACGCTCGCGCTGACTCCGGTGCCCTTCAGTTCGTTTGCCAAGGCTTCTGAAAACGAGAGAACGTAGGCCTTGCTGGCGTAGTACACGGCCATGAGCGGACCGGGCTGAAAAGCGGCGGTCGAAGCGACATTGAGAATCCTGCCCCGGCGCCGCTTCAGCATATCGGGTAGAAACAATTTCGTCAGCGCGGTCACGGAGATCATGTTGAGCTGCATCATCCGCAGCTCGCTCTCGATATATGCTTCCGCGAACAAGCCGAACGTCCCCACCCCGGCGTTGTTTACGAGAACGTCGATCGCAAGGCCCAGTTCTTCCACCCTCTTGCGGACTTTGAATGCGCCGTCGGGAACCGCAAGATCCTGAGCGATATGACTGACGCGCACCCCGTGGGCCGACGCGATCTCGCCGCCAAGGCGCTTGAGTTTCTCTTCGTTGCGCGCCACGAGGACGAGGGGGTGCTTGTGCGCGGCAAAACACTTCGTGAGCTCATGGCCGATGCCCTCGGATGCTCCGGTGATGAGTACAACGCTCTCTGAGAGACGCGAATTCATGCGGGCTGTTCCCGCAGGTATCGATTTGCCATCTTCCAGGCCAGCCAGCCAAGCAGCAGACCGCAGACTACGTCGATGAAGTAGTGATACCTCAGATACAGAGTGGACAGCCACAACCCGATGCAGGGTATCAAATAGGCCCAGAATCGCCAGCGCTTGTGCTGATAGTCCGACAACAGGATGTAGAGAGCATTGCCGCAGTGCAGACTGGGAAACACATCGACGCGATTGCTGCCGCTCAGCACAATTTTTTCGTTCAACACCGAAAGCCAGCCTGCGCTGAGCGGCACGCCGAATTGGTCGCTCATCGCGAGATAAGGTCCGAGTGCGGGAAACAGGGAATACCCGAAATAGCCGACTGCATACAAAGAAAAAAGGCCCGCATAGTATTTCTTCAAAACGGCCAGGTCGCCGAAAAGGTACGAGAACTGTCCGAGGATCAGGTAGAAAAAATAGAGCATGTAGCAAAAGCTGAAAAAGTCCGTGAGAACCGGATGCACCCACGGCTCCATGCGGAGGCTCAGATTGGTGCCTATCAGCGCCTGATCGACAGCCTGCAATGCCGCGTCCTCCCGCCCGGGATGGATGGCGGGGATGGCGGTCCCCAGCGGGAAATAAAGGAGATTCATCGCGACCGGATAGAACAGAAGACGCAGTCTCCAGCCCAAATCTCGGTTGCCGCCGTAGGGCAGGAAATACACCAGAGCGCAGTTCGCCGCGAAAAGCGACGAAAAAATCACGGTATCGCGATTGGAAAACCCGGCCGCGGCAACAAGAAGCTGCACGAACATCCACACGAAGAACCCCAAACAGAGCCATTCGTGGAGCAGCAGCCTGCTTCGCGAGAATCCGCCCATCCCCCCCGACGCCGAAGCGATCAAGCGCCTCAGCCCCTAGAGAACATCAGCGAACATTTTCTTGTAGTAGCGATACCAGTCGCTCTGGAAGCGCTCATCGGGATCGAATTTCTTCTTCTCCTTCAGGAAGGCCGCGAATTGCGGGTAGCACGTCTCCACCTGCTTTCGGGTTGCCCAGTGATGGTAAGTGAGATAGTAGCTCCCGCCGTACTGGATCGCGCGCTCGATGAGCTGCCTGAAATCCCCTGTCGTTTTTTCCAGCGCCGCCGGAGTATGCGCGGTATGCAGGTTGAAAATGATGCTCACGTACCTTCGACGCGCCCAGGGCAGGAAGCTTTCGTCGTCCGGCTCGATGAAGCGGACCGTTCCGTAGATCACGTTGGCCTTGCTCGCGCGAAAGTCCTTGCCGACGTCCTTCATGAAACTCACGAGGGACTCCCGGAGAACGTAGACCTCGCTAATCATCTCCGTGCCCCTGCCTTCCGGGCGCAGGCGCTTGTCGAGAGCGACGTGATATTCGTCCAGATACTCGGCAAGCTGATGGGTATCGGACCAGTAGATCTGACCGTTGGTAGTCAAATAGTATTTCGAATAGGCTTCGAAGGCCCTCTGCTTGTCAGTATGGGCAAGATAGAAGAGATCGGCCCAGTCTGACATGCGCAATTGCTTTTGTTGCGGCGGAATGGGGGTCTTGTAGCCCACCGGCTTGTACGTGGAGAAAACTCCGCGCGTCAGGAAGTGCTCGGACCGCGGATTGATATCGAACTGGAAGTCGCCGTACATGTATCCGTCGGCAATCTTTTTCTCCACTGCGGTCACTAGGTCGGTCAGTTCGATCACCTGCACGGTGCGTTCCAGTTTCGTTCGGGGCATCAATCGGAGTTTCACTTCGGCAATCACGCCGAAAAGACCGTAGCCCCCAATCGCCAATCTGAAGAGCTCCCGGTTTTCCTTCCGGCTAGAGGTTAGGATCTTGCCTTGCGCATCCACGAGCGTGAACGACTCGACGTCGGAGATCATGGGCCTGAAGCGCAGCCCTCGTCCGTGGGCATTCGCGGAGAGTGCCCCGCCGATGCTCAAACGGTCGGCGCCCGTCTGCTTCTGCCGGATGCCCCACTGCGGCCACTTTCCCTTCTGCTCCTGCTCGAGATAGTCCAGGAGCTCGGGCCAACGGATTCCCGCCTGTACGGTGAGGAACCCGTTCTTCTGGTCGAACGCGACGACGCGATTCAACTTGCTCGTGTCGAGCAGGACCGTGTCCGTTCCGAACTGCTGTCCGCCCATGGCGTGGCGGCCGCCGGCGATGCTGATCGCGCGACTTTCCTCGCAGGCCTGCGCCACGATCTCCTGCACCTCCTGTATCGATCCGGGCGTGACAATCCGGTTGACCCGTGTCTCATTCAATCTGGAGTGCACGTCGTTGACGATCTGTCCCGGTTTGGATGCTGGGTTCTGTGGCAGCGCAGGAATCGCGAAGATCCAAAGGAAAGAAACCAGAGTCAGTTTCAAGAAGATTCTATTCATCTCAGCTCCCTGCTTTCTGAAGCGGTTTTCGGGAAAAAAAGATCGCGGCGCGGAATATCATGAAAAGGCCGATCGCCTGGACGAGATGGTAGGTCGCGTTATGATTGAAGTAGGTGGGATGCAAGGATAAGCCAAATCTCTGGATCGCCGCGGCGGCGACGGTTACGCCCAGCCCCAGCAAGCCGATGAGGATCGGCGGCGCGGACAGCCGCCGATAGCTGATCGTGAACGCCGCACCCAAGAAAATCACTGACGGAAGATAGTTGGCAATCGCCACCCAAAAGTGGTCGTCGATCGCCACGACGTAAGCCGAATAGCCCAGGAACTCGACGAGCGCCGCCTTGACGACAAGACCTTTGACGGACTGCACAAGAAGGAGGCACGCCCCGATCGACCACGCCGCAAATGCAACGGCGCCGAGCGCGATAACCGTCGTTTTCCACAATACGTCAGCGGGCGCGGACGACGAAGCCGAGAAAAACAGGTGATAGGTTCCGCCGGTGAGCGACGTCGCGGCCAAAGACAAGAAGAAGATCCCGAAAAAACCGCGGATTTCCTCCCACCCACCGTTGATCGTCAATAGCATCACCGCAAAGAGCGCGCATTCGAGCGTTAGTCCGTAGTCGGTAAGGGCGACGATGATTTCGCTTACGACCACGCAGGCCTCACAGAAATGCCTTGGAAGACGAATCGGATTAAAGGTTGGGGCGAGCGACGCAGAATTAAGGACCCGGCGCAGCGACGCGCCTGTTTGGTTTTGTGCCTAACGAGTTTCATAACCGAGGCAACGAAAAAAAATGAGCCTCATTCTGCCCGGACATGTCCAGAGGGTCTGAGGATATTTTCTTAGATCAAGCTCAGCGATGCGTTGTCACTGCTCCTCCTCCACCGGCTGCTTGTGCTTGGAAACAAGCTGCGCCTGGGTGTGCGGGGGGACCGGAGCGTAATGCGAAAAATCGATGGAGTACGATCCCTGCCCGCCAGTGACCGACTTCAGCCGCGTCTGGTAATCCGATAGCTCCGATAGCGGCGCCATGCCCTTGATGGTGGTGAGTTCCCCGCCCGCGTTGTCGGTGCCGGTGACCTGCCCGCGTTTGCCGGACAGGTCCGAGGTCAAATCGCCCATGAATTTGTCGGGCGCGGCGATTTCGATGTTGACGATGGGCTCGAGCACGATCGCTCCTGCCTTGGAAAAGGCGTCGATGATCGCTTTCCTCCCCGCCGAGACGAACGCGACTTCCTTCGAGTCCACGGCGTGGTGCTTGCCGTCGTATACAGTCACGCGGATGTCGTGCACCGGGTAGCCCGCGATCACGCCCGAATCCAGAGCCATCCTCACGCCCTTTTCCACCGCAGGGATGAAGACGTTGGGGATCACGCCGCCTTTCACCTTGTCGACGAACTCGTAGCCTTTGCCGCGCGGAAGGGGCTCGACGCGCAAAAACACTTCGCCAAACTGCCCCGCGCCGCCCGTCTGCTTCTTGTGGCGGCAATGGCCTTCGGCGAGGCGCGTGATGGTCTCGCGGTAGGGAATCTTGGGCGGCTTGACCGTAAGCTCCATCTTGTACTGCTGCAGCATCTTGTCGAGCTTGACGCGCATGTGCAGGTCGCCCAGGCCCCGGATCACCGTCTCGTTGGTGGTCGCGTGGCGCTCGAGCTTGAAGCACGGGTCCTCCATCTCGAGCTTGTGCAGCACTTCGAACAGGCGCTGCTCGTCGCCTTTTTTCTTGGTCTCGACCGCGATACCGTGCATCGGCGTGGGGAATTCGAGCGGGCGCAGGTGGATATGGTCCTCGTCGTGCGAATCGTGCAGCACCCGGTCGAACTCGATCTCCTCGACCTTGGTCACCGCCCCGATGTCCCCGGGCACGAGCGCATCGGTCTCGACGTAATCCTTGCCCTGCACGGTAAACAGGTGCCCGACCTTGAAGGGGCGCCGGCCGTCGCCGACGAAGAGCTGCGTGTTCGGAGTGATCGTTCCCTGGTGCACGCGGAAGATCCCCACCTTGCCGACGAAGGGATCGACGATCACCTTGAACACGTGCGCGAGCACGTGCGCCTTGGGGCCGGGCACGGCGTAGAACTCCTGCGCCTCCGCCCCTTCGCCCTTCAGGAACGGCGGCGCGTTGCCCTCGGTCGCGTTCGGCGCGAGGTCCGCGAAGATGTCGAGCAGTGCGGCTATGCCCGCGCCGTTCCTCGCCGAAGTGAAGCACACCGGGATGAGGTGTCCCTCGCGCAGCGCTTTTTCGAAGGGCGCGTGCAGCTGCTCAGGCGCCACCTCGCCCTGCTCGAGGTACTTCTCCATCAGCGCGTCGTCGACTTCGACGACCTGGTCGACGAGCGCCGAGTGGGCTTCCTTCACCGAGGAGAAATCCGCCTCCCCGTCGGGATTGAAGAAGCAGTCCACCACGTCCTTCCCGCCTTTCGCCGGGAGGTTGATCGGCAGGCATTGCTTCCCGACAGCCTGCTGGATGCGGGTGAGCATCGCCTCAAGATCGGCGTTCTCCGCGTCGATGCGGTTGATCACGATCACGCGGCACAGGTTCCGCTTCGCCGCCCACTTCAGCATGCGGTCCGTGGCGAGCTGGATTCCGGTCTCGGCATTCACCACGATCACCGCCGTCTCGACCGCGGCGAGCGCGCCGATCGCCTGCCCCATGAAGTCCGGCGACCCGGGCGTATCGATCAGGTGGATGTGGACGTTCTTCCACGCGAAGTTGACGAGCGCCGAGTTGAGCGAGTGCTTGTACTCCTTTTCCAGCGGATCGAAATCGCAGACGGTGTTGCCTTTCTCGACGCTACCGGCCGAGGCGATCGCTCCGGCCTTGGCGAGCAGAGCCTCGGCGAGCGTGGTTTTACCCGCGCCGGTGTGGCCCACCAGCGCTACAGTACGAATGGATTCCGTTGAATACTTGGGCATGCGGACTTTCCTCCCCTGGATGAGCCGAGCGGCTGCGCCCCTACTACTCTACCCGCGCCGCAAATAGGTCGTCAAAGCGGGCCCCGTCAAAACCGTCCGCCGAAGCCGAACATGCCGATCGCGAAGCGCGCCAGCCCGTAGCCGATCCAGTTCGGGATGCGCTTCCACAGGGGCTGCCTGAACCAACGGGTCTTCGCCACCACGCGCGCGCCGTGCTCGATGTCGGCGCGGAGCCGCGCGCGCAGCTCGGCGGCGAAGCGGCGGTCCTCGACCACCACGTTCGCCTCGCGCGCGAGCAGCAGGCTGAACGGATCGATGTTGGAGGAGCCCACCGTCGCCCAGTGGCCATCGATCACCGCGACCTTGGCGTGCATGAAGCTCTTGTGGTACTCGTAGAGCTCGACGCCCGCCTCGAGCAGCGTTCCGTAGAGGGCCCGCGAGGCGTAATAGAGCAGAACGTACTCGACGCGCCCCTGCAGCAGCAGCACCACGCGCACGCGCCGCGCGGCGGCGCCGATGAGCGCGCGGCGAAGGCGCCTGCCGGGGAAGAAATAGGCGCTCGCGATGACGATCTCCTCCTGCGCGGACGCGATCGCCGCCAGATAGGCCTCCTCGATGTCGCGGCGGTGGCGGAGGTTGTCGCGCACGGCGAGCGCCGCGCGCTGGCTTCCTGCGCGCGCCACGTGCGGCGGGACCGGGTGGCTGACGCGCCAACCGTGCTGGAGCCTCGCCAGCGCGACGCGGTTCCACAGGCGCATGGCGGAGTCCTGGATCGGCCCGAGCAGCGGCCCCTCGATCTTCACGGCGTAGTCGTAGCGCGGCGGGACCTGCCGCGGCGTGTCCATGTCGTCGATGATGTTGATGCCCCCGACGAAGGCGACGCGTCCGTCCGCCACCGCGATCTTCCGGTGCATGCGCCGCAGCCGGTCCCGCCGCAAGGGAAAGCGCCACACCTCCGGGCGGAACACCAGCAGGCGCCCGCCCGCGTCGCGCAGCTCGCGCACGAACTCCGCCGGCATGTCCCTCGAGCCGAAGCCGTCCACGAGCACGTGTACCGCCACCCCGCGCCGCGCGGCCCCGCACAAGGCTTTCGTGACGCGTTCCCCGGTGGCGTCGCCGGCGTAGATGTAGGTCTCGAGGAAGATCTCGCGCTGCGCCTCGCGGATCGCGGCTTCGAGCGCGGGGAAATACTCCACGCCCGAACGCAGCAGCGTCAGCCGGTTTCCGGGCAGGAACTCGACCGCCATGCGGGCGACTTACTCGAGCTGCAGGTGGGCAGAGAGCACGGCGTGGTCGGACAGGCGCCGCCACATCGGCCCGTGGTGCACGTGCGTGTGGCGCACGCGGAATCCGCGGACGTAGATGCGGTCCAGGCGCAGAACCGGGAAGGAGCTCGGGAAGGTGCGCACCGGCTTGCCGCGGTGGTCGCGGCAGGCCTCCTCCAGGCCCAGGTCCTCCTCGAGACGCTTGCCGGCGCGATTGCGCCAGTCGTTGAAATCGCCCGCGACGACGACCGGCGCGCCCTCCGGCACCTCGCGATTCATTCGCTCGATGATCGCGCCGACCTGGTGGCGCCGGCCGCGCTCGTGCAGCGCGAGGTGCACGCAGATGCAGTGCAGGTGCTGCGCGATCTCAGGCAGCTCGATCTCGCAGTGAAGCATTCCGCGACGCTCCAGCGCATGGTGCGAGACGTCCTCGTTTTCGGCGCGCACGATCGGGTAGCGGCTGAGGATCGCGTTGCCGTGGTGGCCGTGGTCGTAGACGGCGTTCCGCCCGTAGGCGAAATCCGGCCACACCTGATCGGCGAGAAATTCGTACTGCGGCTCCTCCGGCCAGTCCTCGAAGCGCGCGGCGTGGCGGCTGTGCAGCCCCTGCACCTCCTGCAGGAAGATGATGTCCGCGCCGAGGACCTGCAAATGGTCGCGCAGCTCGCGGATCATCATGCGGCGGTTGAACTGCGAGAAGCCCTTGTGGATGTTGTAGGTGGAGACGTGTAAATTCACGCTGGACCGCCGTCGCTGAAATCGCGTCCATCATAGCAGCCCGGCGCGCGGCCCAGAGGGGTCGCATGCGGCAGTTGGAAAAAATCTCGTTTTGGTCTATCCTTGCGCCGCTTTCCGGGTTTGCAGCTCCGGCAATTTTTCATATTTCTGAGGAGTGCAGCACGAGCGAAACCAGGTACGTTGGTCGGGATCAGGCAAGTTAGGGGGAGGGCGTTTCGGGCGAGAGTCCGGTGCGACCCGGCAGTCGAGCAGCCTGGCAGGTTCCAGCCTATATAAAAGGCAGCGAAAGTATTTTTCCCACCCACGAAAGGACGCTCCATGAAGAAGCTTCTCATCGCATCAGCAGTCTCCGCCGCGTTCGCGGCTCCCACGGTGGCGCTCGCCCAGGCGGCCAGGGCTCCCACGCTCTCGCAAGTGCTCGATGCTTCGGGCATCAACGTGAGCGGGTACTTCGACGCAGCCTATACCTACGCCAACAGAAACCTCGAAGGCGGGGTTCTTACGGACCGCGTGTTCGATTCCCAGAACAACTCGTTCGCGCTGCATCAGTTCGGCCTGCAGGTCGCCAAGCAGCCCAGCAGAGGCTTCGGCGGAGTTGTCAATATCACGGCGGGGTCTGACGCCCAGGTCATCCATGCCTTCCCTGAGACGACGGCCGGGGCTGGTTCCATGTTCGACATCACCCAGGCCTACGGCCAGTACGCGGCCGGCGACCTCACCCTGATGGCGGGCAAGTTCGTCACGCTCGCGGGGAGCGAGGTGATCTGGAGCCCGAGCAACACCAACTTCTCCCGCTCGATCCTGTTTGGGGCCATACCGTTCACGCACACCGGCGTGCGCGCGGGCTATGCCCTGAGCAACACGGTCACCCTCTACGGCGGCATCAACAACGGCTGGGACCAGCTCACCGACGCGAACAAGGGCAAGACGATCGAGCTCGGGGCGACGATCGTTCCCAGCAAGCCGCTGACCATCAACGTCACGGGTTACTTCGGCAAGGAAGCGGCGGTGGCGCCTGGAACGCAACCTGCCGCTGCTCAGGACCAGCGCAACCTGCTCAACGTCGTGGCGACCTACACCATCAACAACCGCATGAGCGCCGGCGGAGAGGTCCTGTACGTCAGCCAGGACCGGGCCGTCGGCGGGTCGGCGAAGTACAACGGCCTCGCGGGCTACTTCACTTACAACCTCAACCGGGAGTGGCGTGTCGCGGCGCGTGCGGAGATGTTCGACGACAAGAACGGCTTCCACTTCGCGCCTGCTGCTCCTTTTGCCACCAGTGATACGAAGTACAAGGAGGTGACCGCTACGCTCGCGTATCTGCCGAACAGCAGCGTCGAGCTGCGCGGCGAGATCCGCGGGGACCAGGCGAACAACGCCGTCTTCCGCAACTCGGACGGCACGACCGCCAAGTCCCTGCTGACTCTCGCCTTCCAGGGCATCTA
>DATHHZ010000417.1:0-3906 GCA_035316965.1 Burkholderiales bacterium
GCGGATCTCGACGGCGCCGATTTCAGGCAGCTCGAAAGGACGGTGGAGGAGATGGCGGCTGAATCCGCCTCCGCACTCGCGAACCGGAAAAGTGCGGAGCACAGGATCCATCTCGACTTGCGCTACGTCGGCCAGGAATTCACGCTCTCCGTGCCCGTCACGAAAAAGCAGATCGAAGCAGAGGACCGCCGTGCCATCAGGAGGGCGTTCGACCGCCTCTACGATCGCCGCTACGCCCACCATTCGCCGCAGGAGCCGGTCGAAATCGTCAACATCCGGCTCGCCGCGATCGGCAAGCGCGCGACAATGAAGCTTCCTCGCCTCGCGGCAAAGCGCGGCGCGAAAGCGTTTAGGAAGATGGAGGTCTACCTCGACGATCCGGCGCGTCCGGTATCCTGCCCGGTGTACCGGCGCGAAGATCTCGGGGCGGGGGCGCGAGTCTCGGGTCCGGCCTTGGTGCGCGAGCACGGAACGACCACGGTGCTTTTCAAAGGCGACGTTTGCAGCGTCGCCGTGACCGGCGAGCTCCTCATTTCGGTGAAAGGTGCGGCGTGAGGACGAAACTGGATCCGGTGACGCTCGAAGTCATCCGCAACGCGCTGCCCGCGATCGCCAACGAGATGGCGGCGGACCTGCAGCGCACGTCCTACAACATGATGATCTACGAGGTGCGCGACTTCTGTACCGCCCTCGTGAACGTCGACGGAGAGCTGATCAGCCAGAACGTCGGGGGCGTTTCCCATTTCGTCGCGGACCTGGGCGTCATCATCACCGACGCCGTGAAGCGCTACGGCAGGAAGGGTTTCAAGCCGGGCGATGTCCTCATCACCAACCACCAGGCGGTGGCGGGACAGCACCTCAACAACGTCGTGATCTACGTCCCGTATTTCTTCAAGGGCGAGCTGCTCGCGTTCGCTATGGTGCGGGCGCACTGGATCGACGTAGGCGGGACGAGCACCGGCTTCGGCGCGGGGCCCGAGGTGCCGGACCCCTGGCAGGAAGGCCTGCAGCTCGATCAGCTCAAGATCTACGACGGCGGCCGGCTCGACGAGACGCTTTGCCGCGTCATCCGCGACAACATCCGCTTTCCGGAATCCTCGCTCGGCGACATGAATTCGCAGATCGCATCGTGCAAGCTGGGGACCCGGCGGCTGGACGAGCTCGTCCGCAAGTACGGCAGGGAGACATTGCTCCGCGCGATCGCGCGCATCTTCGACGAGACCGAGACCAAGTGCCGCAACTTCGTCGCAAGACTCGCCGACGGCGTCTACGAAGCCGAGTCGTTCTTCGACGACGACGGCGTCACCCCGGACGAACGCGTGCGCATCCACGCCAGGGTCACGGTGAAATCGGGGAATATGACCATCGATCTCTCAGGCTGTTCCAGCGAGCGCAAGGCGGCGGTGAATTCGCGCACGCTCGCCGGCGCGCGCGTCGCCTACAAAGCGATCACCGCGCCGCTCGACCCGGTCAACGAGGGCTCGTTTCGCGCGCTCGACGTGATCATCCCAGAAGGCAACATCATGATGGCGCGTTACCCGGCACCCATGGCCGGCTGGAGCATCTTCGTTCCGACGGTGGTCGAGACCATCATCAGCTCGCTCGCCTCCGCCATGCCCGATAAAATCCCGGCTGCGCACCACGGGCTGCTCGGGGGGTCGGTCGTGTTCTTCGGTGTTCACCCGAAATCCAAGCGCCGCTTCGTGGTGCAGAGCATCGAAGGGGGCGGCTGGGGCGGCCGTCCGTTCGAGGACGGAGAATCGGCGACGGTCTCCGTCTGTCAGGGCGACGTGCGCAACGGCTCGATCGAGGGCATCGAAATGAAATGCCCGGTGCTGGTAAAGGCGCGCGCGCTGCGGCGCGATTCCGCAGGCGCGGGCAAGTTCCGGGGAGGACTCGGCATCGACATGGAGGTGCGAAATTTCGTCGACGGTAAATGGAATTTCGAGCGCGCGAACCGCCGGGGCTGCCCCGCGTGGGGCCTGTGGGGCGGCGGGCCCGGCGAAAGCGGAGGCTATTACCTGCGTGCTCCCGGAGAGAGCGAATACCGCATGATGCACGGCAGCCACAAGCCGGTGAGCGCGAATTCGGAGGTCATCGTGCGCACCGGGGGCGGCGGAGGATGGGGCGAGCCGCTCGAGCGCGACGCGGAGCGCGTGCGCTGGGACGTGCTGGAAGAGTTCATATCGAAGGAAGCCGCACGGGATTTGTACGGAGTGGCGCTGAGGGAAGATCTTTCGGTCGACCAGGCTGCGACCCGCGAGCTGCGGAGGAAACTCGGCCGCGCAGCATGACGGTTCTCGAGCAACTGGGCGCCCATGTCGCCCGCGGCGGCGGCGCAACGCCGCGCGCGGCGCTGCGGCTCCACGTCGCGGACACCGTGGGCGCCTGGATCGCCGGCAGCGCAACGCCGGAAGGGCGCGCGTTGCTGAAGGTCGGCGCGATTCGCGACGCCACGCCCGATCGCGTCGCGACGCACTGCGCACTCGCGCGCCTCTCGGAGATCGACGACATCCACCTCGCTTCGGGCATCACGCCCGGAGCGTTGATCGTCCCTTCGGCGCTGACGATCGGCGCATCGCTCGGCCTGGAGGGTGCGGCGCTCGCCGAAGCGATAGCGGTCGGCTACGACGCGATGGTGCGGCTGGGCGCGGCCCTAGGCGGACCCTCGATACTCACCCGCGGCATCTGGCCGACCTACTTCGCCGCGCCCTTCGGCGTCGCGGCGGTGGCCGTGCGTCTTCTGGGTCTGACGGAAACGCAAGCGGCTCACGCGCTCGGAATCGCGCTCGTCCTCTCTTCGCCCGGGGTCGGGCGGCCGACCGGCACCACGGCATCGCGCTGGCTCGCGATCGGGAACGCCGCGCGCAACGGCGTCACCGCCGCACTGTCAGCGCAGAGCGGCTTCACCGGAGATCTGCGCGTCTTCGAAGGGGAATTCTTTTCCTCGATCTACGGCCTTTCGCCGAATCCGGCCCTGCTCCTCGACGAGCGCCCGGTGCTGAGCGATGTGAGCTTCAAGCCCTGGTGCGCGGCGCGGCAGACGATGGCCGCGACCCAGGCCCTCAAGGAGATCATCGAGTCCGGCGTTGCGCCTTCGGAAATGACGGATCTCGTCGTGAGCGTCCCTCCGCCCTATTTGGGCATGATCGCCCACGGAGTCGTTCCCCGCGACCGCGCTTCGCATCTGACGAGTGTTTCCTATCAGATGGCTGTCGCGGCCCTGGCACCGGAAGCCATGCTCGACATCGAGCAGGCGCCGGACGGGATTCCCGAAAGGATTCAGACTTTCATGACGAAGGTCAGCGTAAAGGCGGACGAGGAGCTCCTTCGCCACTATCCGAAGTCCTGGCCGGCGAAGCTCGTCGTCTCGGTTCCGTCCGGAAAGCGCGAGAAACTCGTCCTTCACGTTCCTGGAGACCCTGAGCGTCCGTTCGGCGAATCGCAGGTCGCGGCGAAATTTCGGCGAGTAGTCGTGCCCGTCGTCGGCGAGCGCGCGGCGGAGACCTTGCTACCGCGCAGCCTTGCCGTGCTCGATGAAGCGCCGGGCTCGCTCCTTTCTGAAATCGATCGCGCGCTCAGAAACAAGTATGAAACCGATTCGTTCAGCTGAACCCAAGCGGCATCCGTTGCCGGACCCCGGCTTCGACGCCGATGTACTCATGGCCGCAGCCAGACAGGCTGTTCGGGAAGCGCTCGCTCGCCACAAGACGCTTGGCAATTCTGTCGTGACGTGGCGCGACGGCCGTGTGGTGATCCTCCAGCCCGAAGAGATCGAGGTCTAGACCGGGATCCTTCAACTCGTAGGGCGGTAACTCAGGAGAACGCTTGGATTCCCGTCTGGGCACGCCCTAATATCAACGCATGGATGTCGTGCGTCCCTTCATAGGTGTTTACCACCTCGAG
>DATHHZ010000418.1:0-2085 GCA_035316965.1 Burkholderiales bacterium
CGCTCCGGATCATCGGCCGGTGCGTCGGGATGGCGACGACCTCGAGCGTGTAGATCTTGTGGAACTCCTCCGCCTCGGTCATCGCCGTGCCGGTCATGCCGGCGAGCTTGTCGTACAGGCGGAAGTAGTTCTGGTAGGTGATCGTCGCGAGCGTCTGGTTCTCCTCCTTGATCGGTACCCCCTCCTTCGCCTCGACCGCCTGGTGCAGGCCCTCGGACCAGCGGCGGCCCGGCATCAGCCGGCCGGTGAACTCGTCGACGATGATCACCTCGCCGTTCTGCACGACGTATTGCTGGTCGCGATGGAACAGCGCATGCGCGCGGAGCGCCGCGTAGAGGTGATGCATGAGGCCGATGTTGTGCGCGTCGTACAGGCTCGAGCCCGCGGGGATCAGCCCCGCCTGCGCGAGGATGCTTTCGGCGTGCTCGTGGCCTTCCTCGGAAAGCAGCACCTGGTGTGCCTTCTCGTCGACCCAGTAGTCGCCCGAGCCTTTTTCCTCGGCCTGACGCACCAGGCGCGGCGAGAGCTCGTTCAGCCGGTAATAGAGCTCGACGTTATCGTCCGCCTGGCCCGAAATGATGAGCGGCGTGCGCGCCTCGTCGATCAGGATCGAATCGACTTCGTCGACGATCGCATAATGCATCCCGCGCTGCACGCGCTCGCTCGGCGCGAACACCATGTTGTCGCGCAGATAGTCGAAGCCGAACTCGTTGTTCGTCCCGTACGTGATGTCGGCCGCGTACGCCACCTGCTTTTCGGGATGCGGCAGCTGCGACAGGTTGACGCCGACCGTGAGCCCCAGGAAGCGGTAGATCCGCCCCATCCAGTCGGCGTCCCGCTGCGCGAGATAATCGTTGACGGTGACGACATGGACGCCGTTGCCGCCCAATGCGTTCAGGTACGCCGGCAACGTCGCGACGAGCGTTTTGCCTTCGCCGGTGCGCATCTCGGCGATCTTGCCGTTGTGCAATGCAATGCCGCCGATGAGCTGCACGTCGAAATGGCGCATGTTGAGCGTGCGCTTGCCGGCCTCACGCACGACCGCGAACGCTTCCGGCAGCACGTCGTCGAGCGTCGCGCCGGCGGTTACGCGCTCTTTCAACTCGCCGGTCTTGGCGCGGAGCGCCTCGTCGGACAGTGCGGCGATGGTCGGTTCAAGCTCGTTGATCTGGCGGACGGCCTGCGCATATTGCTTGAGCAGCCGCTCGTTGCGACTGCCGAAGATGCGGGTGAGGATGTTCGAGATCATCGCGTTTCAGAGGGGATTCGAGACAAGCTGGTTCCCGTTCGGCAAAAAACAAGGGGTGAGGACCCCTCACCCCTGTTGCAATCGCCCGTTCACTAGCAGCCTGGTGCAGAATCAGCCGGAATGCGCGAGGAAACGCGCCGGGTTTTGCGGCACGCCGTTTTGTCGCACTTCGAAGTGCAGGTGCGGGCCGGTGGAACGCCCCGTCGAACCGACCGAAGCGATGCGCTGGCCGCGCACGACGAGATCGCCTTCCTTCACCCGGAGCTCCGCCGCGTGCGCGTATCGCGACACGAGGCCGTTGCCATGGTCGATCTCGACCATCCTACCATATTGGGGATGCCATTCCGCGTAGACGACCTTGCCGCTCGCGGCCGCGACGACCGGCGTTCCGGTTTCAGCGGGGAAATCGATCCCTTCGTGAAACGAATTCTCGCCCGTGAACGGATCGATGCGGTAGCCGAAATTCGACGAGAACCAGCCGTCGACGATCGGCTGCAGCGTCGGCATGAAGCTCGAATTCGCGGATTTCTGCAAGAGCAGCGCTTCCAGAACGCCGAGCTGATCCGAACGCTCCTGCACGTCGCGCGCAAGACGGTCGATCAGCGCCGTGAATTCGGGCACCGAAAACGCGTGCGCCGGCATCGACGATTCCGCACCTCCGGTGCCCGGCACGGCTCCGGATTGCAGCGATCGCAATTCGTGCGGTTTGAGGCCCGCGATCTTGGCGAGCCGCTCGCCCAGGCTGTCGAGGCGCATCATCCGCGCCTGCAGCTCGCCCAGCCGCATCGCCATCGCGTTCAGGTGACCCTGCACGCGGTCGTGCGTCCGCTGGGCTT
>DATHHZ010000419.1:0-4297 GCA_035316965.1 Burkholderiales bacterium
GCGGGTCTGCGAGGAGATCCGCGAGGGCGAGCTCCTCGATCATTTCCTCGTGGACGTCATCCAGGGCGGGGCGGGCACGTCGACCAACATGAACGCGAACGAGGTCATCGCCAACCGCGCGCTCGAGCTGCTCGGCCACAAGCGCGGCGAGTACCAGCATCTTCACCCGGTCGAAGACGTCAACATGAGCCAGAGCACCAACGACGTCTACCCGACTGCCGTCAAGGTGGCGCTGCATTTCGCGATCGGCCGCCTCGGCGCAGCCATGCAGGAGCTGCGCCGCGCCTTCGACGCCAAGGCGCGGGAGTTCACCGACGTGCTGAAGATGGGACGAACGCAGCTCCAGGACGCCGTGCCGATGACGCTCGGCCAGGAATTGACCACGTACGCGGTGATGCTGCAGGAGGACGAGGAGCGCTTGAGGGAGGCGGCGCTGCTCATCACCGAAATCAACCTCGGAGCGACCGCCATCGGCACCGGCATCAACGCCCACCCCGACTATGCCGCGCTGGTGTGCCAGCGGCTCGCCGAACTCACCCGCATCCGGCTCGTCACGGCTTCGAATCTCGTCGAAGCGACGCAGGACGCGGGCGCCTTCGTGCAGCTCTCCGGCGTGCTGAAACGGATCGCGGTGAAGCTTTCCAAGGTGTGCAACGACCTGCGGTTGCTGTCCTCGGGCCCACGCGCCGGCCTCGGCGAGATCAACCTGCCGCCGGTGCAGGCGGGATCGTCCATCATGCCCGGCAAGGTCAATCCGGTCATCCCGGAGGTCGTGAACCAGATCGCGTTCGAGGTCATCGGCAATGACGTGACCGTGAGCTTTGCCGCGGAAGCGGGGCAGCTGCAGCTGAACGCCTTCGAGCCCATCATCGCCCACAGCCTGTTCAAGAGCCTGATGCATCTTCGCAACGGCTGCGACACCCTGCGCGAGCGCTGCGTGACCGGCATCACGGCGAACCGGGAGCGCATGGCGCAAACGGTCCGGGAGTCGATCGGTCTCGTGACCGCGCTCAATCCCTATATCGGCTATTCCGCGGCGAGCGAGGTGGCGCGGGAGGCGCTTGCCACCGGCAGGACCGTATACGATCTGGTTTTGGAGAAAAAACTGCTGTCGAAGGAGCAGCTCGACGAGATCCTGCAGCCGGAAATCCTGACGCGGCCGGGGCGCCCGGCGCTGCCCGAGCCGTCGGGGGGGAAGAAGGCAAAGCTCTAGGCTACGCCGCGCGCCTCACCATTTTTTCCAGCACGTTGCGCAGGTACCGGCCGGTGAAGCTCGCGTCCAGGGCGGCGACGTCCTCGGGCGTCCCCTGAGCGAGGATGCGCCCGCCGCCTTCGCCGCCCTCGGGCCCGAGGTCGATGATCCAGTCGGCGGTCTTGATCACATCCAGATTGTGCTCGATGACGACCACGGTATTGCCCGCGTCGCGCAGGCGGTGCAGCACCGAGAGCAGCAGGTCGATGTCCTTGAAGTGCAGGCCCGTGGTCGGCTCGTCCAGGATGTAGAGCGTGCGTCCGGTGTCGCGCTTGGAGAGCTCGAGCGAGAGTTTCACCCGCTGCGCCTCGCCGCCGGAGAGCGTGGTGGCGGGCTGGCCGAGCTGGATGTAGCCGAGGCCCACTTCGAGCAGGGTCTGGAGTTTGCGCTCCACCGCGGGGACCGCGTTGAAGAACTCGTACGCGGATTCCACCGTCATCTGCAGAACGTCGTGGACGCTCTTTCCCTTGAACTGCACTTCGAGCGTCTCGCGGTTGTAGCGCTTGCCGTGGCAGGTGTCGCACGGCACGTAGATATCCGAAAGGAAATGCATCTCGACCTTGATGACGCCGTCGCCCTGGCAGGCCTCGCAGCGCCCGCCCTTGACGTTGAAGGAGAAGCGCCCCGGCCCGTAGCCGCGCTCGCGCGACATCGGCACGCCCGCGAAAAGCTCGCGGATCGGCGTGAACAGCGCCGTGTAAGTGGCGGGGTTGGAGCGCGGGGTGCGGCCGATCGGACTCTGGTCGACGCTCACCGCCTTGTCGAAGAACTCCAGCCCCTTGACCGAATCGTGCGCGGCGGGCTCGTGTGTCGATCCGTAGAGCTCGCGCGCGACGGCGTGATAGAGCGTGTCGTTGATGAGGGTCGATTTGCCCGAGCCTGAGACGCCGCTCACGCACACGAACAGGCCCACCGGCAGCGCAAGGTCGATATTCTTGAGATTGTTCCCGCGCGCCCCGCGCAGCCTGAAGACCCGCGTCCTGTCGAAGCGGCGGCGGTTCTTGGGCACGGCGATCTCGAGCGCGCCGGAGAGATACTGACCGGTGAGGGAGGCGGGGTTCCCGCGGATCTGCTCGGGCGTGCCCTCCGCGACCACCTCGCCGCCGTGCTCGCCCGCTCCCGGTCCCATGTCGAGCACGTGATCGGCCGAGTTGATCGCCTCTTCGTCGTGCTCGACCACGATGACGGTGTTGCCGATGTCGCGCAAGTGCTTGAGCGTGGCGAGGAGGCGGGCGTTGTCGCGCTGGTGCAGGCCGATCGAGGGCTCGTCGAGCACATACATGACGCCGGTGAGTCCCGAGCCGATCTGGCTCGCGAGGCGGATGCGCTGCGCCTCGCCGCCCGAGAGCGTATCCGCGGCGCGGTCGAGCGACAGATAGTCGAGGCCGACGTTGTTGAGGAAGTTGAGCCGCGCGATGATCTCGTTGACGATTTTCTCGGCGATGGCCTGCTTGCTGCCTTCGAGCTTGAGCTGGCGGAAGAATTCGAGCGCCTGCTTCAGGGGGAGCCCGCTCACCTCGAAAATCGCGCGGTCGTCGATCTTGACGTTGCGCGCTTCCGGGCGAAGCCGCGTCCCCCCGCACGAGGGGCAGGCCTTGGTGTTCAGGTATTTCGCGAGCTCCTCGCGCACCACCAGAGAATCGGTTTCCTTGTAGCGACGCTCGAGGCTGGGCAGGATGCCCTCGAAGGCGTGCTCTTTCACGATCGTGCGGCCGCGCTCGCTCAGATAGGAGAACGGGATTTTCTCCTGAGTGCCGTGGAGCACGAGCGTCTGGACCGGCTCTGGGAGTTTCTCGAACGGCGCCTCGACGTCGAACCGGAAATGCGCGGCGAGGCTCGTGAGCATCTGGAAATAGAACTGGTTGCGCCTGTCCCAGCCCTTGATCGCGCCGCTGGCGAGGCTCAGGCCCGGGTGCGCGACCACGCGCCTGGGATCGAAGAAAGTGATCGCGCCCAGGCCGTCGCACTCCGGGCAGGCGCCCATGGGGTTGTTAAAGGAGAACAGGCGCGGCTCGAGCTCGGGCAGCGAGTAGTCGCAGACGGGGCAGGCGTAGCGCGCCGAGAAGAGGTGCTCGCGGCCCGAATCGAGCTCGAGCACCACGGCGCGGCCGTCGGCGTGCCTGAGCGCCGTTTCGAAGGATTCCGCCAGGCGCTGTTTCGCGTCGGGGCGCACTTTCAGGCGGTCGACGACCACGTCCACCGAGTGCTTGATGTTCTTGGAGAGCCTGGGCACGGAGTCGATTTCGTGCACCTTTCCGTCCACGCGCAGCCGCGCGAACCCCTGCGCGCGCAGCTCCGCGACCAGCTCGTGCTGTTCCCCCTTGCGGCTCGCGACGATGGGGGCGAGGATCATGAGCTTCGTATCCTGGGGGAGTGCAAGCGCGTGGTCGACCATCTGCGACACCGACTGTGCCTGCAGGGGCAGCTTGTGCTGCGGGCAGTAAGGTGTCCCGACGCGCGCATACAGCAGCCGCAGGTAGTCGTGGATCTCGGTGATGGTGCCCACGGTCGAGCGCGGGTTGTGGCTCGCCGCCTTCTGCTCGATCGAGATCGCGGGCGACAGCCCCTCGATCAGATCGACGTCGGGCTTTTCCATCAGCTGCAGGAACTGGCGCGCGTAGGCCGAGAGCGACTCGACGTAGCGGCGCTGGCCCTCCGCGTAGAGCGTGTCGAAGGCGAGCGAAGATTTCCCCGAGCCGGAAAGCCCGGTGATCACGATCAACCGGTTGCGCGGCAGATCGACGTTCAGGTTCTTCAGGTTGTGCGTGCGTGCGCCGCGGATGCGGATCTGGTCCATTGAGCGGGTGGGCAAAGGCTAACCTGCTACTATACGAAATTTCGCAGTGTCCCCGCTACTGCCATGACGTCCCCGGCTGAGGCAGGCCGGATGTCCTCCTTGGAACTGCGCGCGAGCCTCTCGCTCGCATCGCTGTTCGCGCTGCGCATGCTCGGGCTCTTTTTGATCCTGCCGGTATTCGCAGTGCATGCACATCGGCTTTCCGGCGGCGACAGCCAGGCGCTGATCGGGATGGCGCTGGGCATCTA
>DATHHZ010000420.1:0-2019 GCA_035316965.1 Burkholderiales bacterium
CTTCCTGCGGATGGCCGGCGCATTCGGCGCCATGGCGACATGGGGAGGCTGCGCATCGCCGGGCAGCGGCGGGGGTCCCAGGGGCAAAGTTGTTGTCGTCGGGGGCGGCTACGGCGGCGCAACCGCTGCGAAATATATTGCGGTGTGGAGCGGAGGCGCCGTCGACGTCACGCTGGTCGAAGCGGACGCGGCGTTCATTTCCTGTCCGCTGTCGAATCTCGTGCTGGGTGGCAGCCGGGACCTCGCTGATTTGACTGTCGGCTACGACGGACTCGCGAAGCGCGGCGTCACCATCGTCCGCGGCACCGCAATCGCAGTCGATCCCGACAAACGCGTGGTCCGCCTGGAGCAAGGCGCGGCATTGGCCTACGATCGCCTCGTTCTGAGCCCCGGCGTCGATTTCGTCTACAGCGGCGTGCCGGGCCTTGCGTCGGCGAGCGCACAGGCACGCGTGCTGCACGCGTGGAAAGCCGGCGCGCAGACGCTCCTCCTGCGCCGTCAGCTCGAAACGATGGCCGACGGCGGCGTGTTCGCGATCGTCGTCCCGCGCGCGCCGTATCGGTGTCCCCCGGGACCGTACGAGCGCGCCTGCCAGGTGGCGTGGTACTTCAAGCGGGCGAAGCCGCGCAGCAAGGTGCTGATCCTCGACGCGAACGAGGATGTCGTGTCGAAGAAGGCGCTGTTCACGAAGGCGTGGAACGAGGAATACAAGGACATCGTCGAGTATCGCCCCGATCACGTTCTGGTCGACGTCGATGTGGCGACGTCGACGGCGAAGTTCGAGACCGCCGAAGACGTCAAGGCCACGTTGCTGAACGTGATCCCGCCGCAACGCGCCGGGAACATCGCTGCGCAAGCTGGTGTGATCACCGCAAACAATGCATGGTGCGAAGTGGACTTCCTCTCCTTCGAATCGATCAAGGTCAAGGGGATTCACGTGATCGGCGACGCGATCCAGACGGCGCCGCTGATGCCGAAATCGGGCCACATGGCGAACCAGCACGGCAAGGTCGCCGCGGCGGCGATTCTCGCGTCGCTGGCCGGGCAGCCGGTCAATCCCGCGCCGGTGCTGAGCAATACCTGCTACAGCTTCATCACCGATCGGGACGCAGTGCATATTGCATCGGTGCATCAATACGACAGGACCCAGAAGACGCTCACCGCCGTTCCGGGATCGGGCGGCCTGTCGCCGGCGATGAACGCACTGGAAGGGGACTATGCGTTCGCGTGGGCGAACAACATCTGGGCCGACATGCTCGGTTAGAGCGGGCCGCAGGTTCGATCGCGGCTACGCGATACAGCCTCCCATATGGAAAACGGCGATCCGCGGATCGCCGTTTTCTTTGTTGCCTGTCGCCGATCAGGCCGGCTCGGCCTCGACCGGGGTTTCCTCGAAGACCAGCTTGACCTTTTCGTCGTCGATCAGGTCGATCGTGACCTTGCCGCCGTTTGCGAGACGGCCGAACAGCAGCTCGTCGGCGAGCGCCTTGCGGATCGTATCCTGGATCAGCCGGGCCATCGGACGCGCGCCCATCTGCGGGTCGAAACCCTTGCGCGCCAGGAATTCCTTGAGCTTCGGCGTGAACGACGGCTCGACCTTCTTTTCGTGCAGCTGGTTCTCGAGCTCGAGCAGGAACTTGTCGACGACGCGCAGGATGATCTCGTGGTCGAGTTGCGCGAACGAGATCGTCGCGTCGAGCCGGTTGCGGAATTCGGGTGTGAACATCCGCTTGATCTCGCCCATCTCGTCGCCGGATTGTTTGGCGGCGGTGAACCCCATCGAGCTCTTTGCCAGCTCGCTCGCGCCGGCGTTCGTCGTCATGATGATGATGACGTTGCGGAAGTCGGCTTTGCGGCCGTTGTTGTCGGTCAACGTGCCGTGATCCATCACCTGCAGCAGGATGTTGAAGATGTCGGGATGCGCCTTCTCGATCTCGTCCATGAGGAGAACGCTGTACGGATGCTTGGTGATCGCCTCCGTCATCTGTCCGCCCTGGTCGAAGCCGACGTAACCGGGCG
>DATHHZ010000421.1:0-2946 GCA_035316965.1 Burkholderiales bacterium
GTGCGTCCCGGGGAAGCAAGGTGACGCCGGCCCGGCGAGTCGCCGCCGAGTTCGCGACGAGCCGCATCGCGCTCGCAGGCCTCGCGCTCCTTGCGCTCGTGCTGCTCGCCGCCGCGCTTGCGCCGTGGATCTCGCCGCAGGATCCCTACGATCTGGCACGGCTCGACCTGCTCGACTCGCGCCTGCCGCCCGGGGCGCGCTCGGCCGCGGGCACGGTCTATTGGCTTGGCACCGACGACCAGGGCCGCGACATGCTGTCTGCCATCCTCTACGGCCTTCGCACCAGCGTCGCCGTCGGCTTCTCAAGCACGGCGCTCGGGCTCGCGATCGGCGTGAGCCTGGGCCTCGCGGCGGCCTGGCTCGGCGGCTGGCTCGACGCGCTGGTCATGCGCCTCGCCGATCTCCAGCTCTCGTTCCCTTCGATCCTCATTGCCCTCGTCCTGCTCGCCGTGCTCGGGCAAGGCCTGGACAAGATCATCGTCGCGCTCGTCGCGGTTCAATGGGCGTATTACGCCCGGACCGCGCGCGCCGCCGCGCTCGTCGAGCGCAGGAAGGAATATATCGACGCCGCGGTCGCTCTCGCGCTTTCGAACGCGCGCATCATTTTTCGTCACTTGCTGCCGAACTGCCTGCCGCCGCTCCTCGTGCTCGCGACGGTCCAGGTCGCCGCTGCGATCACGCTTGAAGCGACCCTCTCCTTCCTCGGCCTCGGGCTGCCGATCACCCAGCCTTCGCTCGGCCTGCTGATCTCGAACGGCTTCAACTATTTGCTCTCGGGCCATTACTGGATCAGCGTCTTCCCCGGAATCGCCCTGGTCCTCGCCGTCGTCAGCATCAACCTGGTCGCGGACCGCTTGAGCGAGGTCCTGGATCCGCACGAGCGCCGCCGATGAGTCTTATACTGTCCCTTGAAATATTCGGGGGAGAAACGATGAACGCACTCAAGAAAATCGCAGCCGCTGCGGCGCTTTTCGCCGCAGCCGGCGCGAGCCTTGCGCAAGGACCCAAGCCGCTGGAGGTGATCGCATTCGGCGGCGGCGGCAACTGGCCGATCTGGGCGGCGCAGGAGAGAGGGCTTTTCGCGAAGAACGGCATTGCCGTGAAGCTTTCCTTCACGCCGAATTCCGTCGAGCAGATCCGCAACCTGATGAACGGGACTTACGACCTCGGTACCACCGCGTACGACAACGTCGTCGCCTATCAGGAAGGGCAAGGGGAGACCGAGCTGCCGGTGCAGCCGGACCTGTTCGCCTTCATGGGCGGCTACTCCGGGTCGCTGCGTTTCGTGACCCAGCCGGACATCAAGACCTATGCGGATCTCAAGGGCAAGACGCTGGGCGTGGACGCGGCGACCACCGGGTTCGCCTTCATCCTCTACAAGCTCGCCGCGCTGAACGGCCTTTCGTCCGCCGATTACAAGGTCGAACGCCTGGGCGGAACGCCGGCGCGCGTGCAGGCAATGA
Organism: Burkholderiales bacterium; assembly: GCA_035316965.1. GTDB lineage: Bacteria > Pseudomonadota > Gammaproteobacteria > Burkholderiales > SG8-39 > VBDM01. The sequence continues at coordinate 1,464 of DATHHZ010000421.1, forward strand.
TGGAAGGCAAGATCGCCGGAACCATGATCAGTTCCCCATCGGAAATATTGCCCGAGTCCAAGGGCTACACGCGGCTGGGCGACACGACTACGACTTTCGGTCCGTACCAGGCTTCCATCGGGGTTGCGCGCCGCGCCTGGGCGGCGAAAAACGGCGACCGGCTGGTCGCCTTCATCCGCTCGTATGTCGCCGCGATGGACTGGCTGCAGCAGCCGGCGAACAAGGACGAGGCCATTTCGATCTACGTCAAGTACGTGACCAGCGCCCCGCGCCCCGCGGCGCAAAAAGCCTACGAAGTCATGTTCGCGGAGAAGGAAGGTTTCCAGAAAAGAGCGAAGCTCGATCTCGAAGGCTGCCGCACGGTGCTGAAGCTTCGCAGCGAATTCGCCAAGCCGCAGAAAGATCTCACCGATCCGACGAAATACGTCGACGACAGCTTCTACCGGAAAGCAGTGCAGTAGTCCCAAGGAGACTTGAAACATGTCGATTGCGAACCCCGCGCTGAAGGCGGCCCTGGTGGTGGCGCTTGTCGCCAGCCTCAGCATCGGCTGCCAGACCACCACCGACCCCTATACCGGAGAAAAGAAGACCACGAGCACGACCCTCGGCGCGCTGATCGGCGCGGGCGCCGGCGCGGCGATCGGCATGATTTCCGGCCACGACGCCAAGCAGCGCAGGCAGCGGGCCCTCGTCGGCGCCGGCGTGGGCGCCCTCGCTGGCGGCGCGGTCGGCAACTACATGGACAGGCAGGAAAGCGAGCTGCGTGCGCTGATGCGCGACAGCGGCGTGACGGTCACGCGCAAGGGCGAGGACATCGTCCTCAACATGCCCGGCAACGTCACTTTCCGCACCGGCAGCGCGGACTTGAACGCGCAGTTCTTCAAGGTGCTCGACGGCGTCGCGCAGGTGGCGAAGAAATACGACAAGACCATCATCGAGATCGCGGGCCACACCGACAACGTCGGCGACGCGAATTTCAACAAGCAGCTTTCGCAGCGCCGCGCCAGCGCCGTCGCTCAATACCTCATGAGCAAAGGCGTAAGCGAACCGCGCATCATGACCGCTGCCGGGGGCGAGGAACATCCGATCGCGAGCAATTCGACCGAGCAGGGCCGCGCCGCGAACCGGCGCGTCGAAGTGACGCTCGCGCCGCTGAAGGAAGGCTGAGCCGGCGGGACTTACTCGTACAGCCCGGCGCGCGCCTTACCGCGGAACACGCGGTAGGCGAAGACGGTGTAGGCGATGAGGAAGGGAAACACGATCGCGACGCCCACGAGCACGAACTTGAGCGCGGAGGGGTGCGCCGCCGCCTCGCGGATCGTCATGCGGTCGATCACCACGTAGGGGAACAGGCTGTAGGCGAGCCCGGCGAAGGCGAGCGTGAAGATCGCCACGGTGGCCGCCAGGGGCATCCAGTCGAATTCGCGCTCGCCGCGCTTCAAGCGGCCGGTGGCCGCCCAGACCAACCAGCCTGCGACGACGG
>DATHHZ010000422.1:0-4060 GCA_035316965.1 Burkholderiales bacterium
TGACGATCAGCAAGGTAAAGAAGCCGAGCACGTAGGCGAGGCTCACGTGCCAGCCGTGATAGAGCCAGCGCCCCACCGACCTCGATTCCGGAAACATATTGGAGAGCGCCACGCCGGCGCTCGAACCGAACCAGATCATGGACCCGCCGAAGCCCACGGCGTAGGCGAGGTAGCCCCAGTCGTACCCGCCCTGCTTCAGCGCCAGAGCCGTGAGCGGGATGTTGTCGAATACCGCGGACACGAAACCGAGCCCCATCGCGGTATGCCAGGATGCCGCGGGCAGTTTCTCGACCGGCATCATCGTGGCCGACAGAACCAGCGACAGGAGGAAGATGCTTCCCTTGAAGCTCTCCGGCAGCACTTCCCAGTCGGGGCGGCGCAGGGGAACCGTTAGCAGCAGCGCAATGACGACCGAAGCGCCAATGAAGGGAAAATGATCCGAGATCTCCGGAAATTTCACGTTCATCGTCACGTTGGTGACGATCGCGGTAATCAGAATGAAAAACACGATCCCCACCCGGGTCCAGTCGACGTGGATGTGCTCGTGCTCGTGCTTGAGGATCGGCGAATGGCGCTGCTGCTGCATCGCCGCCGGTATGCCGCACACGACGAGCGCGACACTCGCCGCCACGTACGCTTCGAGCACGTCGAGGGGAGCCACGCCGTCGATCCACATCATGGTGGTAGTGGTGTCGCCCACTACGCTGCCGGAGCCCCCCGCGTTCGAGGCCGCAACGATCGCAGCGAGATAACCGATGTGAACCTTGGCGCGGAACAGCGTGTGAGCCATCGCCCCGCCGATCAGCGCCGCGGCGATGTTGTCGAGGAACGAGGACAGCACGAACACCATGACGAGCATGATGAAGGCGCCCTTCCAGTCGTGCGGAAGAAAACGCGGCAGCACCGCCGGCACGTGCGTCTTCTCGAAATGCCGGGACAGGAGAGCAAAACCGAGGAGCAGGCACAGGAGATTCGTGAGGATCACCCATTCGTTATGCAGGTGACCTATCAGGCCGGGAATGCCGCCGCCGCTCTTGAATCCGGTGAAGCCGAGCTTGTACAAGGTGATGAGCGCAAGGCCGGCAAGCGCGACCCTGAGCGTGTGGCGGTGAAACAGCGCCACACCGAGCAGAGTGACTCCGAACAGAATGAAATCGACCGGGACGCCCAGCACGGCCGGGCCGTCCACGGCATAAGCCGGGGCCGAGGCAATCAGCGCGATGGGGCCCGCAGCGATTCTGTGCGCAGTCTGCAGCGTTCCTCCCCGATCGAGGCGGCGATTGTAGCACCCGGGTATCGGCACGCGGAACGTGCTACATTATCTCGGAGTTCCCGCGTTCCGCACCCGACAGGAGTCCCTATGAGACTCTCGCTTCGGTTCATCCTTCCCCTCGCCATCACGCTCGCAGCCATCGCGTACGCGGTGATACCGCTCGTCGACCGGTTCACGCTCCAGTGGTTCGTGCGCGACCTCGACATCCGCACCTCGCTCATCGCGAACACGATCCAGGATCCGTTGCGGGACCTCGTCCGGGAAGGCTCGCGGGCGAAGGTATTGCGCTTTTTCGACCGGATCATGCAGGATGAACGCTTGTTCGCGGTCGGTTTCTGCGACCCATCCCGCAGGATGATCTACAGGACGGTGGCGTTTCCGGCTTCGATCACCTGCGCGAGCGACGACGTTGATGGGGTCGTCAGCGAGAGCCGTCTGGTCAACCTCCAGCGCGGCCCGATCCACGTGGCGATTCACCGGGTCGAAGCCGAGGGCACGGCCTACGGCTACCTGATGCTGGTGCACGACATGAGCTTCGTGCAGCGGCGCAGCGACGACACGAAGAAATACATCTTCTATCTCTTCGCCGCGATCGGCGCGATCGTGTCGCTGGTGACCGTAGTGATCGCGGAGATCAGCTGGCGCGGCTGGGTTGCGGGCCTGAAGGCCGTGATCCGGGGCGAAGCGTTCGGTCGCGGCGAGATGCAAATGCCCCCGCGCGAATTGCGGCCGGTGGCTCGCGATCTCCGGGCGCTGATCCGGGATCTCGAGTCGGAGCGCCGGGCGCGGGACGAGAGCCAGATCAACTGGTCGGCCGACACGCTCCGGGGAGTACTGCGCAACGACTTGAAGGGAGAGGAAGTGCTCATCGTTTCCAACCGGGAGCCCTACATCCACATGCGGCGCAACGATCGCATCGAGGTGCAGCGGCCCGCGAGCGGGCTCGTGACCGCGCTCGAGCCCGTGATGCGGGCGTGTTCGGGAACGTGGATCGCTCACGGCGGCGGGGATGCGGACCGCGAAACGGCGGATTCGTCCGACCACGTCATGGTCCCGCCCGAGCGCCCTGCTTACCGGATCCGGCGCGTCTGGCTCTCCAAGGAGGAGGAAGCCGGGTACTACTACGGGTTCTCGAACAGCGGCCTGTGGCCCTTGTGCCACATCGCGCACACGCGCCCGATCTTTCGCACGGCGGACTGGAACGCCTACCTCACCGTCAACCGCCGGTTCGCCGACACGGTGGTCCGCGAAGCCAAGACCGCCGATCCCATCGTCCTGGTCCAGGACTATCACTTCGCGCTGCTGCCCCGCATGATCCGGGAGCGGCTGCCGGAAGCGACCGTCATCACGTTCTGGCATATCCCCTGGCCCAACGCCGAGGCGTTCGGAATCTGCCCGTGGGGCGAGGCGATCATCGACGGACTTCTCGGCAGCAGCATCCTGGGATTTCACACCCAGTTCCACTGCAACAATTTCATCGACGCGGTGGACCGCTACGTCGAAGCGCGAATCGATCGCGAAACCTTCACCATATCCTACGGCGGAGACCAGACCGCGGTGCGCCGCTATCCGATCTCGATAGAATGGCCGCTCAACTCCAAGACCATGCAAAAGCCGCTGGGGGATTGTCGCGCCGACGTGCGCAAGCGAAACGGCCTCGCCGCGGACGCGGTGATCGGCGTCGGCGTGGACCGCCTCGACTATACCAAGGGAATACTCGAACGATTCCTCGCGGTCGAGCGCTTTCTCGAGCTCGAACCCGAATGGATCGGCAAGTTCGTCTTCGTGCAGATCGCGGCGCCTTCGCGCTCCAGCATCGACGAGTACCAGAACTTCGACGCGCGCGTACGCGCGCTCGCGCGCCGGATCAACGACAAATTCTCGAACAAGCACCACGAGCCGATTCTGCTCAAGATCGAGCACTACGATCCCGACGATGTCTACGAGTATTACCGGGCGTCGGATCTGTGTTTCGTGAGCAGCCTGCACGACGGCATGAACCTCGTCGCCAAGGAGTTCGTGGCCTCGCGCGACGACGAGCGCGGGGTGCTTATTCTCAGCCAGTTCACGGGGGCGTCGCGGGAGCTGCCCGAAGCCTTGATCGTCAATCCCTACAACGTCGATCAGTGCGCGGGAGCCCTGAAGACGGCGCTCACGATGCCGCCCGCGGAGCAGCGCGACCGGATGCGCAGCATGCGCGGCCTCATCCAGGAATTCAACGTGTACCGCTGGGCCGGGCGCATGCTGCTCGACGCGGGCCAGATGCGCATGCGCTCGCGCCTGTTCGCCCGCGCGGACCGCGGACGCAAGCCCGTTCCGCTGCGCAGCGCCTGATCACGGGTGCCGATGCCGAATTCCAAGAGCCGGAATCGCGACGTGGCCGCCGTCGCCCCCCGAGGACAGCCGCGCCAGGACGGGGCGGATGCGGACGCCGGTTTTCCGCTCGGAACCGTGCCGCGGCTGCCCGCGGACGCGGGATTCTTCCTGGATGTCGACGGGACGCTTCTGGAGATCGCCGAAAGGCCGCAGCTGGTGCGGATCGACGACGATCTCGGGCACCTGCTCGCGAAGATACGCGACGCCTCGGGCGGGGCGGTCGCTCTCATCAGCGGGCGCTCGGTCGCGGAGATCGACCGGCTTTTCGGAAGGAATTTCTGCGCCGCCGGACAGCACGGAGCGGAGCGCCGCGACGCCGCGGGAAAAATGCACCAGCACCGCGTCCCGCTCGCGGGACTTCGAAAGGCGCTGAAGCGGTTGAGAGTGATGGTCGCCGAACACCCCGTGCTC
>DATHHZ010000423.1:0-6461 GCA_035316965.1 Burkholderiales bacterium
CTTCCAGTCCGCACCGAAATCGTGGGTTTGACGCACGTCCGGGTTCCACACGGGCCGGGGCGTTTCCGCAAGCGACTGGGTAAAGCAGCGCGTCAAGCCCGCCACGGCCGAACCACGCGTACCGTCAACCTGGAATGTCACCAGATCGTCGCGACGCACGCGCACGCACCAGGAACTGTTGAAGTGCGCGACGACACCGCCTGCGAGCCGGAAAGTCGCGTACGCGGCATCGTCTGCGGTCGCCCTGTACCTGTTTCCGTTTTCATCCCAGCGCTCTGCGATGTGCCGCGCGCCGAGGCAGGAAACGCTCTTCACTTCCCCGAACAGGTTGTCGAGCACGTAGCGCCAATGGCACAGCATGTCGAGGATGATTCCGCCGCCGTCCTTCCTGCGGTAATTCCAGGAGGGCCGCTGTGCCGGCTGCTCGTCGCCTTCGAATACCCAGTAGCCGAACTCGCCCCGGACCGAGAGTATTCTCCCGAAGAAACCGGCATCACGTAGCGCCTTGATCTTCAGCAGCCACGGCAACCACAGTTTGTCCTGCACCACTCCGTGCCGAACGCCTGCATGCTTCGCCGCGCGACAGAGTCCGAGCGCCTGCGCGAGGGAGGTGCCCACGGGCTTCTCGCAGTAGATGTGTTTCCGTGCAGCGATGGCCCTCTTGAGCACGGCGGGCCGGAGCTTTGTCGAGGCAGCGTCAAAAAAAACCGCGTCGTCGGGGTTCCTGAGCGCTTCGTCCAAGTCGGTCGTCCAGCGCTCGACGCCGTGCTCGGCGGCGAGCCTCTTCAGCTTCTCGGCGTTGCGCCCGACGAGGATGGGGTCGGGAATCACGCGAGTGCCGTCGGCAAGCCGCACCCCGCCCTCCTTGCGGATGGCCATGACGGAGCGCGCCAGGTGCTGGTTCGTGCCCATGCGGCCAGTCACTCCATTCATGATGACGCCGAGTCTTTGCTCAGCCATGGTTTCTCATCCGAAATTATCCCTTCCGGTGTTCCCCGACGCGAACGATCTTCATCGTGTTGGTTCCGCCAGCCTTGCCGATCGGCTCGCCGATGGTGAGCACGATGAGGTCCCCCTTCTGCACCACGCCGTTCCTCACCAAGACGTTTTCGGCCTCCTCCAGCAGCTCTTCGCGATCGTCGCCTACGTACTTCACCATCAGGGGATAAGTGTCGCGAAACAGCGCGCAACGATAGCGCGTCACGGTCTGCGAGGTGAGAGCGTAGATCGGAACACCGCAGTTGATGCGCGACATCCACAGCGCGGTCGACCCCGACTCGGTGAGCGCGGCGATCGCTTTCACCTTGAGATGATAGGCGGTGAAAAGCGCCGCCATGGCGATCGACTGGTCCACTCGCGTAAAGACGCGATCGAGGAAGTCGCGGTCGAGCGTCACCTCGGCCGAGTCCTCCGCAACTGCGCAGATGCGGCTCATCGAGGCGATGGTCTCGACCGGGTACTTGCCGCTTGCGGTTTCCGCCGACAGCATCACCGCATCGGTCCCATCCAGCACGGCATTGGCGACGTCCGACACCTCGGCGCGCGTGGGTACCGGGCTCGAAATCATCGACTCCATCATCTGCGTGGCGGTGATGGTGAGCTTGTTCTGCTCGCGCGCGTGGCGAATCATGCGTTTTTGCAGCGCCGGAACCGAGGCATCGCCGACTTCGACCGCCAGATCCCCACGCGCCACCATGATGCCCTCGCAGGCCGACATGATGTCGGTGAGCGCTTTCGGCTCGACGGCTTCGGCGCGCTCGATCTTGGCTATGAGGAAGGCCTCGCCGCCTGCGGCGCGCAAGAGCTGCCTTGCCATGACCATGTCGGCGCCCGACTTGGGGAAGGAAACGGCGAGGTAATCCACCTTGATTTTCGCCGCGGTGCGGACGTCCTCCATGTCCTTGGGCGATAGCGCGGGGGCGGTGAGGCCGCCTCCGAGGCGGTTGATCCCCTTGTTGTTGGAGAGCACTCCCGCGTCCGTCACGGAGGAGTGCACTTCGTTGCCAACGACCTTTTCGACCTCGAACACGATCTTGCCGTCGTCAAGAAGGAGCACGTCGCCGGGCCGCACATCGCGCGGCAGCTCCTTGTAGTCCAGGCCGACTCGGCCCTCGACCCCGAGCTCGCAGTCGGCATCGAGCACGAAGGTATCGCCCGGATTCAGAACGACCTTGCCGTCCTTGAACTTGCCGATCCGGATCTTCGGGCCCTGCAGGTCGCCCATGATGCCGACGGTGCGCCCGGTTTTGCGGCAAGCCTCGCGCACCAGCTCGGCGCGGCGCTCATGGTCCGCGGCGGTGCCGTGCGAGAAATTCATGCGCACGACGTCCACTCCCGCGAGAAACATCCGCTCGAGCGTTTGAGGATCGCTGGACGCGGGGCCGAGCGTGGCGACGATTTTGGTGCTTCTGCTCATTTGACGCTCCGGGAAAACCGTTCTACTTTACCAGATGGGTATGACGCGACTTCCTTCCGGGAAGGCGCTACGCATGAACATGCTGGCAGGTCAGACACGATGGCGCCGGGGTCCGCCACGCTACCCACGTGTCGAGGGCATGGTTCCACGCGCCGCGCCGGCTTTAGGCTCCGCCCCCGGAGCAACCAAAGGCCACTCAATGCACCGAGACAGCTCAAGGAGTGGCTCCGGTGCGACCTGGCCGAGGACAAGCGGCTAAACCCGTTTTTTTCGCAGTGAGCACCCGGTTTCGGCTATATTTCCGGTCTGCGCCAGCGGCTGAGCCATACTTACAAGGGAGGACCCCGTGCTTGCCACGCAGATTCGCCAGAAGGACGGCATCTTCTACTTTGGCAGCGTCCGCGCGCCCGAGCTGCTCGCCAAGGTCCGTTTCATCAGCCGTTTTTACGGCGAAGGCGAGGAGATCGCCCCGGCGCGCATCTCCCAGGAAGACGAGATCGCCCAGTTCATCGCCAAGATCGAGCGCAACGACCGCGCCTTCCAGAGAACCTTGTCCCGAGCCAAGGTGCGCCAGCTCAAGAATTTCTATGAAACGGCGATCACCCAGCCACCGATCCCCGGAACGGTATTGCTGTTCACCTCCGAGAAGCTGCGCTTCCAGCCTCTCGCGGGCGCGGAGGGCGCGGGCCATCTGTCCGAGCCGCAGGCGAAATTCCTCATCATCGACGGCCAGCACCGGCTCGCCGCGCTGCGCTTCTATCTGGACGAACACCCGGACGATGCCAAGACCATCAATGTGCCGTGCGTGATTTTCGACGGCAGGAGCGAGGACTTCGCCACCGAGATGTTCGTAATCATCAATTCCACACCCACGCGCATCAACAAGAGCCACCTGATCGATTTGTACGAGCGCGTGTCCTGGGCCGAACCCCACCGCAAGTTCGCCTCGCGTGTGGTCGGCAGCCTCTACAGCGAGGGCGACAGTCCGCTGCGTTATCGCATCAACCGCCTCGGCGGGCGCAGCGCGCAGGACAAGTGGATCCTGCAGGCGGAACTGTTCAACGAACTGCACCGCTGGGTCAACCGGGACTGGCGCAAGATCCAGTTAGCCGGGGGCAGCCGTACCCAGGTGCCGAACTACTACGGCATGGTGCGCGACTTTTTCAAGGCGGCTGAGCGCGTCTGGGGCGAGGCCTGGGGCAATGCCAACTACATGGTCACCAAACCGGTGACTCTGAAGGCCATGCTGCGGGTGTGCGCCGACCTCGCCCGCGAGGACGGCGATCCCGCCGAGGGCCGCGTCAAGCGCTGGGAAGAGCGGCTTGCCCCTTGGCGCGATCTGGTAAAGGCGTTCAAGTCAGAAGGCTTCTACGAGCGCTTCGCCGCCAAGGGCGAAGTCGAGCGCGTGGGCCGCGTGCACCGCGAGCTTGCCCGCTCCGCCGGGATCGAGTCACGCGGGGCCAAATCCTAGGCCTTGGCGCGCTGCTCCAGCACCTCGATCGCGGGCAGTTTTTTGCCTTCGAGGAACTCCAGGAAAGCTCCGCCCCCGGTCGAGATGTAGGAAATCCCGTCGGCGACTCCGTATTTCGCGATGGCGGCGAGCGTCTCGCCGCCGCCGGCGAGCGAATAAGCACCCGATCCGGCAATCGCTTCGGCGATCGCCTTCGTTCCCTGTCCGAATTGATCGAATTCGTACACGCCGAGCGGGCCGTTCCAGACGATGGTACCCGCCTCGGAGAGCCGCTTTGCGAACGCCGCAGCGGTACGCGGACCGATATCGAGGATCATGTCGTCGTCGTCGATCTCGGCCGCAGGCTTGATCGCGGCATTGGCCGTCGCCGAAAACGCTTTCGCACAGACGACATCCACCGGTAACGGGACTTCGCTGCCCTTGTCGCGCAGGATCGCCATGATCTTCATTGCCTCGCCGACGAGATCGGGCTCGGCTAGAGACTTGCCTATCTTCATGCCAGCCGCGAGCATGAAGGTATTGGCAATACCTCCGCCCGGGATCAGCCGGTCTACCTTTTCCGCAAGTGCACCGAGAACCGCTAGCTTCGTCGACACCTTTGCCCCGGCAACGATCGCCACAAGAGGACGCCTCGGACGATGGAGCGCCTTGGACAGCGCCTCGATCTCCGCCGCCATGAGCGGCCCGGCGCAGGCCACTGGCGCGTACTTCGCGATTCCGTGCGTGGTCGCTTCGGCGCGGTGCGCCGCGCCGAAGGCGTCGTTGACGTAGACGTCGCATAGCGCCGCCATCTTTTTTGCCAGCGCGTCGTCGTCCTTCTTCTCGCCCATGTTGAAGCGGCAGTTCTCCAAGAGCACCGCCTGGCCGGGCTCGATGGCATCGGGTCGAAACTGCGCGCCCAGCCAATCGCGCTTGAGCGGGACATCCCTCCCGAGCAGCGCCGAGAGATGTTTCGCGACCGGCGCGAGCGATTCCTTCTCGTCGAGCCGGCCTTCTGCCGGCCGGCCGAGGTGCGACACGAGCATGAGCCGCGCTTTTTGTGCAAGCGCCTGCCTGATCCCCGGCAGCGAAGCGCGGATACGCGTGTCGTCTACGATTTTTCCGTCCTGGATTGGGACGTTGAAATCGACGCGCATGAAGACCCGCTTCTCGCGCAGGTCGAGTTCCGACATCTTGAGGACAGGCATGAAAATCGGGTTCGAAACGACTGCGCCCGATCCCGGTTTTTAGTGAGCGCTCATCAACGCGACCGTCGCGTCCAGCATGCGGTTGCTGAAGCCCCATTCGTTGTCGTACCAGCTTGAGACCTTCACCAGCGTGCCGTTCGACACTCGGGTCAGGGTAGCATCGAAGACGCTGCTCGCCACGTTGTGGTTGAAGTCCGAAGACACAAGTGGCTCGCTGTTGTACTCGAGGATGCCTTTGAGATCCGTTTGCGATGCCTGCTTCGCCGCGTCGTTGACTTCCTCCACCGTTGTTGGTTTTTTCGCCAGAAAGGTCAGGTCCACGATCGACACATTGATGGTCGGCACGCGGAACGCGAACCCGTCGAGCTTACCGTTGAGATGCGGCAATACCAAACCGATCGCCGCCGCGGCGCCGGAGCTCGCCGGGATAATGTTGTGGGTCGCCGAGCGGGCGCGGCGCAGGTCCTTGTGGAAGACATCGATGAGCACTTGGTCGTTGGTGTAGGCGTGCACCGTTGTCATCAGGCCGGAAACCACACCGATGCGATCGTCAACCGCCTTCACCAGCGGCGCGAGACAGTTGGTGGTGCACGAGCCGTTCGAAATCACCGTGTCGGAAGCCTTCAACGTGTTGTCGTTGACGCCGAGGACGATGGTGCGGTCAACATCCTTCTCGCCCGGTGCCGAGATGATCACCTTTTTCGCCCCCGCCGCAAGATGCGCCGAGGCCTTTCCCTTGCTGGTGAAAAGACCGGTGCATTCCAGCACCACGTCCACCTTGAGCTCCTTCCAGGGTAGCTCCGCCGGGTTGCGTTTGGCGCAGACCCGGATACGATCGCCGTTCACCACCATCGCCTCGCCGCCCACCGTCACCGTGCCGGGAAATTTTCCGTGCACGGTGTCGTAGCGCGTTAGATGAACGTTGGTCTCGGCGTTGCCGAGGTCGTTGATTGCGACGAACTGCAGGTCGTGTTTCTTCCCGCCCTCGTAGTGCGCGCGCAGAATGTTGCGCCCGATGCGGCCGTAGCCGTTGATGGCGACTCGAATGGTCATGCAGGAGCTCCTTCGGTTTTTATTTCAAAACGCCTTTCACGGCATTCACGACGTTCTCGACGGTGAAGCCGAAGTACTCGAACAGCTTTGCACCGGGCGCGGATTCGCCGTAGCGGTCGATGCCGACCACGGCGCCCTCAAGACCGACGTACTTGCGCCAGTAGTCGGTGACCCCGGCTTCAACGGCCACTTTGGGCAGCGTTGGAATCAGCACGATATCCTTGTACATCGGAGGCTGGCGATCGAAAACTGAGCTGCAAGGCATCGATACCACACGAACCGGAATACCCTCCTCGGCAAGCTTTTGCTTCGCGCCCAGGGCCAGCTGCACCTC
>DATHHZ010000424.1:0-3208 GCA_035316965.1 Burkholderiales bacterium
GCATTCGAAGCTTGCGCGACCGGCTGCTCGCCGGCTTCAAGGACATGGAAGAGGTGTACGTCAACGGCGACATGCAGCGGCGCATACCGGGAAACCTCAACGTCAGCTTCAACTTCGTCGAGGGCGAATCCCTGATCATGGGGATCAAGGACGTGGCGGTGTCCTCGGGCTCAGCCTGCACTTCGGCGAGCCTCGAGCCCTCGTATGTTTTGCGGGCGCTTGGACGCTCGGACGAGCTCGCCCACAGCTCGATCCGTTTCACGATCGGGCGCTTCACCACCGAAGAGGAGATCGACTACGCCGTCAGGCTCCTGCGGGCCAAGATCGGCAAGCTGCGCGAGCTTTCCCCGCTGTGGGAAATGTACAAAGAGGGCGTGGACTTGAATACCGTGCAGTGGGCGGCACATTAAAGTGAAGGAGTAGCACATGGCATACAGCGACAAGGTACTGGACCATTACGAGAACCCGCGCAACGTCGGCTCTTTCGACAAGGCGGACGAGCACATCGGCACCGGCATGGTCGGCGCGCCGGCCTGCGGCGACGTGATGAAGCTGCAGATCCGGGTCAACGAGCAGGGCGTCATCGAGGACGCGCGCTTCAAGACCTACGGCTGCGGTTCGGCGATCGCGTCCTCTTCGCTCGTCACCGAGTGGGTGAAGGGCAAGACGCTGGATCAAGCGGAGACGATCCGGAACACCCAGATTGCCGAGGAGCTGGCGCTGCCGCCGGTGAAGATCCACTGCTCGATCCTCGCCGAGGACGCGATCAAGGCGGCGATCGTCGATTACCGCAAGAAGCACGGGCTCGAACAGCCTGCTGAAAAGGAAGCCAAGGCGGCATGATTACCCTGACCGAACGCGCCGCAAACCACGTCACCTCCTTCCTTGCGAAGCGAGGGAAGGGTGTGGGCTTGCGCCTTGGCGTACGCACCTCGGGCTGCTCGGGGCTCGCCTACAGGATCGAATACGCCGACACGGTGAATCCGGAAGATCAGACCTTCGAGAGCCACGGCGTCAAGGTCATCGTCGACCCGAAGAGCCTGCGGTTTCTCGACGGCACCGAACTGGACTTCACCCGCGAAGGCTTGAACGAGGGGCTAAAGTTCAATAACCCCAACGTGAAGGATGAGTGCGGCTGCGGCGAGTCCTTTAACGTCTAGCGAGGCCCGGCTTCGCGATGCTGAGAAAAGGGGCGAATGCCCCTTTTTTTCTATCCCGGAAACCTGAATGAACCTGAATCAGAACCACTTCGAGCTGTTCGGCCTGCCCGCGCGCTTCGCGGTCGATGCCGCGGCACTCGAAGCGCGCTATCACGAGCTGCAGCGCGAGGTGCATCCGGACCGCTTTGCCGCCGCGCCCGACCCCGAGCGGCGCGCATCCATGCAGCTGGCAACGCGGGTGAACGAGGCCTATCAGATCTTGAAGTCGCCTTTGCGGCGGGCCGTCTATATTCTGCAATTGCGCGGCGTGGATCCGGAGTTCGAGACGAACACCGCGATGCAGCCTGAGTTCCTGATGGAACAGATGAGCTGGCGCGAACGCATCGAAGCCGGGTCCGAAGACCCTGAAACCCTGCTTCGATTGCGAGCCGGCTTGCGCGAAGAGAGCAGGAAGATCTACGAAAAGCTACACGGTCAACTGGACGAACGCCGCGATGACGGGGCCGCCTCCGAAGGCACCCGCATGCTGATGTTCTACGAAAAGCTCGACGGCGAGATCGACGACAAGCTGGCGGAGCTCGAGACATGAGGCTCGAGGCCTGAAATGGCGCTGCTGCAGATTTCCGAGCCTGGCCAGTCGCCCGAACCGCACCGGCATCGTCTCGCGGTGGGCATCGACCTGGGCACCACCAATTCGCTGGTGGCCGCGGTGAGGAACGGCATTGCCGTGGTGCTCAACGACCATGACGGCCACGCACTGCTGCCGTCGATCGTGCGCTATCTGCGCGATGGAGGGGTGGCCGTCGGGCGGGAGGCCGAGGCGGAGCAGGCGCGCGACCCGAGAAACACCGTCGTATCGGTGAAGCGCTTCATGGGGCGCGGCCTGAAGGACGTCACGCACGCCGAGAACAGCCCCTACGATTTCCTGGATTCGCCCGGCATGGTGCAGATCCGCACCGTCGCCGGCGTGAAAAGCCCGGTGGAAATCTCGGCGGAGATCCTCAAGGTGCTGCGCGCCCGGGCCGAGGAGAGCCTGGTCGGGAAAGCGGGCGGCGAGCTCGCCGGCGCCGTCATCACGGTCCCCGCGTACTTCGACGACGCGCAGCGGCAGGCCACGAAGGACGCGGGAAAGCTCGCGGGCCTGAACGTGCTGCGGCTATTGAACGAACCGACCGCGGCGGCGATCGCCTACGGCCTGGACAACGCCGCCGAAGGCATTTACGCCGTCTACGATCTCGGCGGCGGCACTTTCGACATTTCGATCCTGAAGCTCTCGAAGGGCGTGTTCGAGGTGATGGCGACCAACGGCGACGCCGCGCTCGGCGGCGACGATTTCGACCAGCGGCTGTTCTGCTGGGTCGTTGAGCGCGCAAAGCTCGCGCCGCTTTCCTCGGAGGACACGCGGCTGCTGCTCACCAAGTCGCGCGCCGCCAAGGAATTCCTGACGGCCCACTTGGAGGCGCGCATCTCCGCCACGCTCATGAGCGGTGAGACGGTGGATGTGACCGTCACCCAGAAGGAATTCCAGGAAATGACCCGGCCCCTCGTCGCGAAGACCCTGGGGCCGTCGCGCAAGGCGCTGCGCGACGCACGGCTGGAATGGAGCGAGGTCAAGGGCGTGGTGATGGTCGGCGGTGCGACGCGCATGCCGCACGTGCAGCAGATGGTCGGCGAGCTTTTCGGCCAGGCACCGCTCAACAATCTCGATCCGGACAAGGTCGTCGCGCTCGGCGCCGCGATCCAGGCGAACGTGCTCGCCGGCAACAAGGCTTCGGGGGACGACTGGCTGCTGCTCGACGTCATCCCGCTTTCGCTCGGCATCGAGACCATGGGCGGCCTCGCCGAAAGGGTCATCCCGCGCAATTCCACGATCCCCGTGGCGCGCGCGCAGGAATTCACCACCTACAAGGACGGCCAGACCGCGATGAGCCTCCACGTGGTGCAGGGCGAGCGCGAGCTCGTGTCCGACTGCCGCTCGCTTGCGAAGTTCGAGTTGCGCGGAATTCCGCCCATGGTCGCGGGCGCCGCGCGCATCCGCGTCACCTTCC
>DATHHZ010000425.1:0-8495 GCA_035316965.1 Burkholderiales bacterium
CAAGCCACGGCCGCCTTGCTGACCTTGGTCTGCCGCTGCAGGAAGCGAGGTCAGCAAAATCAGAACAACAGCACCCAATGCGATCAAGAACCTCACGCTCGCCTCCATGGAACCCGTCACTCTCTCGGCCGTGTGTGCAGATTAGACTGCGTTTGTAAGTGATTTGCGACGCCCCGCCGGGGGATTGTAACAACTTGTTTCCGAACCCCGCCCAGCAACCTGCCGTTACGGTCGCGCTGCATCGGCGGCGCTCATCGGGTTAGGATACCGTCCGATGACCGATCCCAAGACGAAAATCCTGGTAGTCGACGACGATTTGCGCCTGCGCGACCTGCTGCAGCGCTATCTGACCGAGCAGGGGTTCGGCGTGCACACCGTTCCGGATGCAGCGGGCATGGACAAGCTGCTCGGGCGCGAGCGGGTCGATCTGCTCGTGCTCGACCTGATGCTCCCGGGCGAGGACGGTCTGTCGATCTGCCGGCGGCTGCGCGGCGGGAAGAATACGGTCCCCATCATCATGCTGACCGCGAAGGGCGAGGACGTGGACCGCATCGTCGGCCTGGAGATGGGCGCCGACGACTACCTGCCCAAGCCCTTCAACCCGCGCGAGCTGGTCGCGCGCATCAACGCGGTATTGCGCCGCCGCGCGGCGCCGCTCCCTCCGGGCGCGCCCGCGGTCGAGCCGGAAAAGGTCAGCTTCGGGAACATGACGATCAACCTCGCGACGCGCACGCTGGAGCGCGACGGCCAGTCGCTGTCGCTCACCACGGGTGAATTCGCCCTGCTCAAGGTCCTGGTCACGAACCCGAGGACGCCGCTGTCGCGCGACAAGCTGATGGAGCTCGCGCGCGGCCGCGAGTACGAAGTGTTCGACCGCTCGATCGACGTGCAGATCTCGCGCCTGCGGAAGCTCGTCGAGAAGGATCCCGCGCATCCCGCCTACATCCAGACCGTGTGGGGGTTCGGCTACGTCTTCGTGCCCGACGGCCGGCAGCAATGAGGTTGTGGCCGCGCTCGCTGCTGTGGCGCACCTTCATTCTGCTCGCCGCCTTGGTCGTGGCGACCACGGCTGCCTGGTTCGAGATCTTCCGCGCCTCCGAGATCGAGCCGCGCGCGCGCCAGATCTCGCAGAACCTCGTCAGCATTGTCAACATCACTCGCACCGCGCTAGTCAATTCCCAGCCCGAGCTGCGGCGAGAGCTGCTCTCCGAGCTCGCCGAGCGCGAGGGAATCCAGGTGTATACGGCCGAGCCCGGCGAGCGCCTCGCGCCGCCGGCCGACAGGCCGGTGCTGAACCTTGCGCTCGAGCTGGCACGGCAGCAGCTCGGCGAGGGCACTCGCTTCGCCGGCGAGCGCGACGGCAAGCCCGGGCTGTGGCTGAGCTTCGAAATCGACGACGACGAGTATTGGCTGCGCATTCCCCGCGAGCGCATCGAGCGGCAGATCGCCCTGCGCTGGCTGGGCTGGGGCGCGCTCGCTCTGGTGCTGTCGCTGCTCGCCGCGTATTTCCTCGTATCGCGTCTCAACCGGCCGCTGCGCGCGCTCGCTGAAGCCGCAGGCGCAATCGGCATGGGGAAGATACCCGAGCCCATCCCCGAGTCCGGCCCCGAGGAGATCCGCACGCTGTCTCACGCTTTCAACCAGATGCTGAAGGACCTCGCGCGACTGGACGCCGACCGCGCTCTGATTCTCGCCGGCGTTTCGCACGACCTGCGTACGCCGCTCTCCAGGCTCCGGCTTGGCCTGGAGATGAGCGGGGCCGACCCGCAGCTGAGGGAGGGAATGACCGACGATATCGAGGAGATGGACCGCACCGTCAACCAGTTCCTCGATTTTGCGAGAACCGACGGCGGCGAGCCGCTGCAGAGCGCCGATCTCGCCGCGATCGTGTCGGAGGTCGCCGAGCATTACCGCCGCCGCGGCAAATCGATCGCGACCGATTTTTCCGGCGCGCCCGAGCTGCCCCTGCAGGTCATGTCGATGCGGCGCGTCGTGCTGAACCTCATCGACAACGCGCTGCGGTACGGGGAAAAGGAGGTGAGCGTCGCGGTGCGCGCCGAAGACGGCGCGGCGGTGCTCGAGGTCGCAGACCGCGGCCCGGGCATTCCGGACTCGCAGGTGGAACGGCTGAAACAGCCCTTCACGCGCCTTGAGGTCGCGCGCAGCGACAAGGGCGGCGCGGGCCTCGGTCTCGCGATCGTCGAGCGCGTGGTGCGCGCGCACCGCGGCAGCTTCGAGCTGCTCGCGCGCGAGGGCGGAGGCCTCGTCGCGCGGATCCGCCTTCCGAGTTAGAGGAAAGCATGAACGCGCTCCGGGCGGGAGAGGCTTTTCGGGTACACTTCGCGGCAAATTCAAAAGGACCAACCATGAAGAGACTGCTTGCCATCCTGTGCCTGGCCGCCGCTCCCGCGGCGTTCGCGCAGACTTGCCCCGAGAAGAACCTGATGTACTGGCAGGCTTTCCCCGCCGGGGGAGAATCCGACATCTCGGCGAGGCACCAGCAGTTCGTGCTGAAGAAGAAATGCCCCTCGATCGAAACCATCATCCAGTACAAGCCGGGGGTGGGCGGCGCCGTCATGTGGAACCAGATGAACGCTCTGCCGGGCGACGGCCTGAACATCGTCGGCATCAACCTGCCGCACATCGTGCTGGCGCCGTTCGAAGGTCAGGTCCAGTACAAGACCGAGGACATCACCCCGACGTACTGGTTCCACTACACCCCGGACGCGCTGGTCGTGCCCGAATCCAGCTCCATCAAGACTTTCCAGGACTTCCTCAAGAGCGCGAAGGAGGAGCCCGGAAAGCTCACGCTCGGCGGCTCGGGGGTCAACTCGGCGAACCACGCCGCGCACGAGCGCCTCAACTCCGAGTTCGGCGTCAAGACCCTCTACGTGCCGTTCAAGGGCACCGGCGACATGACCATCGCCGTGGCCGGCGGGCACGTGAGCGGCGCGATGTCCTACACGGCCTTCGCGATCAACAACAAGGGCAAGATGCGCGCCCTCGCGGTGGCGATGGACAAGCGCCACCCGCTGCTGCCGGACACGCCCACGTTCCGCGAGCTCGGCGTCAATTGGGTCGACGGCGCTTTCCGAGGAATCGGCATGCCGAAGTCAACGCCTCCCGCGGTGCGCAAGCGCATGTCCGACCTGTGGGCCGCGCTGAACAACGACCCGGAGATGAAGGAGTTCGCCGCGAAGAGCGGCTTCGAGCTGGTGAACGTCGGCGTCGATCAGATGGACGCCTTCATGAAGGAAAAGACCCGGGTCTACACCGGCGTAGCAAAGCAGATGGGGCTCGTGAAGTAACGCAGGTCGGCGGGATCACGTATCCCACGCGTCGTGCCGGGTGGGAAACACCTTGGCCTGGTAGTAATCCTTGAGCGTGCCCAGTTCCATGAGGATGTTGAGCGGGAAGCCTTTGCGGTTCCCGCGGGTGTCGGTGAGCAGTTCCTCGATATAGCGATTCGCCAACCCCGGCATTTTCCACAGTTTCGCCATGCGATTGACGATCCTGGGAAACAATGCGGGAAGCTCCTTGGGCCGTGCCGGCTCCTCGATTGACGCGAGCAGCGCCCGACCTGCGGCACTCAACTCGAGGTCATCCTTTTCAGGCTGGTGACGGAGCTTGTTGTAATCCATTTGCGTCTTGACGTTTGGCTTCATGGGGGATGCGATATCCATTCGGCGACTCCATCCATGTGAACTCATAGCCAAACTACGCGGATTTACATTGCTCGGGAAGGCATTACGTCACGCTCAACCCTTCCACGATTTCCGGATTTCGTAGCGGCTGCCTTGCGGCAGGCTTACGGACTGCACCAGCGCGAAGCCGTCGAGCCGCCATTCGATCGGCACCAGCGCGGGCATCGCCGCCGGCTCGCGGGCGTCGCGCAAAAGTGTAATGTGCGACACGAAGGATTTCGCGTCGAAGCGGATCTGCGATTTCGCGAGGACCCCGCGCAGCTCGGAAACGAGCGCTTCGAGCTCGGGCGGGACGACCGAGGCGCCGGCCCAGGCGATGCGGTTGTGCTTCCAGTAGCCCGGCTGGTCGAGCACGAGAGAAACCGCGCGCGGCGCGACCTCGCCCGCCGCGCGCTCGACCTCCGCGACGCGCGCCTCCTCGACGCTGCCGAGAAAAGCGAGCGTCACGTGCAGATTCTCGGCCCGCGTCGGCCGGCCGCCGCACAGCGCGTGGAGCTCGCGCGACCAGCGCTCGAGCCGTGCGCGCACCTCGTCGTCGGGCCACAGCGCGAAGAACAGCCTCAATCGAGCAGCGCGATCGCTTCGGCGGCGATGCCTTCGCCGCGGCCGATTGCGCCGAGCCGCTCAGCGGTCTTGGCCTTGATGTTAACCTGACCGAGGTCGATTTCGAGGTCGGCGGCCAGATTCGCGACCATCGCCGCGGTATGCGCGGCCATCTTCGGCGCCTGCGCGATGATGGTGGCGTCGAGATTGACGATGGAGAATCCCGCGAGCCGGACTTTCTTGGCGACCTCGCGAAGGAACGCGCGGCTGTTCGCGTTCCGGTGCTTCGGGTCCGTATCGGGAAAGTGCAGCCCGATGTCCCCGAGCGCGGCCGCGCCGAGCAGCGCGTCGCACACCGCGTGGATCAACACGTCGGCGTCGGAGTGCCCCGCGAGCCCCTTTTCGAAGGGAATCGTGACGCCGCCGACGATGAGCTTCCGCCCCTGGACGAGCGCGTGCACGTCGTAACCCTGTCCGATTCTCACAAAACCGCCTTCTTCAGGATCCCCTCGGCAATATCGAGGTCAGCGGCAAAAGTCACTTTCAGGTTTCTCGTGCTGCCTTCGACCAGCTTCGGCTTGTAGCCGAGCGCCTCCACCGCGCTCGCCTCGTCGGTGACGTGCTCGGCCTCGCGCAAGGCCCGCACCAGCATGCCGTGACGGAACATCTGCGGCGTCTGCGCCCGCCACAGGCCGTCGCGCGGCTCGGTCGCGACGATGCGATGCTCCTCGTCCGCCCGCTTCAGGGTGTCGGCGACGGGAATGGCAAGGATCCCGCCTACTTCATCCCTCCCCGCCTCATCGATGAGGCGTCGGAGCTCGTCTTTTCCGAGGCAAGGCCGCACGGCATCGTGCACCAGCATCCAGTCGTTCGAATCGACCGCACTCGCAGCGGCGATCAGGCCGTTCAGCACGCTGTCGCGACGGCTCGCGCCACCGCAGTAGAGCGGCGCAAGCCGCTCGCCGAACGCCTTCCAGTCGTGCCTGCGAAACTCTGTGTCTGCCGGCGCAAGCACCACGAACACGATTTCCACCTCCGGCATGGCGAGCAGGCGCC
Organism: Burkholderiales bacterium; assembly: GCA_035316965.1. Taxonomy (GTDB): domain Bacteria; phylum Pseudomonadota; class Gammaproteobacteria; order Burkholderiales; family SG8-39; genus VBDM01. The sequence continues at coordinate 5,304 of DATHHZ010000425.1, forward strand.
CGATCGAGTGGTACAGCATCGGCTTTCCCGCGAGCGGCGAGTATTGCTTCAGCACGTCGGCCCCGAAACGCGAACCGGAGCCGGCGGCCGGGACCAGGCCGAAATATCGCGCATTCATCGATCAAGTCACTGAATAAGGGTGGGATTCGAAGAATTCGACACTATATAATTATAAAGGGTCCCGAGTTCAAACCGCGTGCTCCGCAAATCGGAGCACGGTTTAACTCGGGTTTTGCTATTTCTGTGACGAAAACGATGAGCGCAGTCGTCGAAAAGAACGCGAGCGCCGCCAGCCTTCACGGCTCGAGCGATGCGCTCGCCCTCGCGCGCCTGTCACAAGGCTCGCGGCCGGCCGTGGTCTTCTGCGCCCAGGCGACCGAAGCCCAGAGGTTGAAGGACGAGATCGCGTGGTTTGCGCCGCAGCTCTCCGTGCTCCTCCTGCCCGACTGGGAGACCCTGCCCTACGATCACTTCTCTCCGCACCACGACCTGGTGTCGGAGCGTCTCGCGACGCTCTACCGCATCATGCGCGAGGACTTCGACGTCGCCATCGTTCCCGCGGCGACCGCGCTCACCCGCTTGGGGCCCCCGTCCTTCCTCGCGGCGCACAGTTTTTTCCTCAAAGCGGGAGAAACGATCGAGCTCGATGCGCTGCGCGCGCAGCTCACTCTCGCCGGCTACAGCCACGTCACGCAGGTGGTCGCGCCCGGCGAGTACTGCGTGCGCGGCGGCCTCGTCGATCTTTTTCCGATGGGCAGCGCGCTGCCCTACCGGCTCGACCTGATCGACGAGGAGATCGAATCGATCCGCAGCTTCGATCCCGACTCCCAGCGCACGGTCTACAAGGTCCCGGAAATCCGCCTGCTTCCCGCGCGCGAATTCCCCATGGACGAGGCGGGGCGCAACCAGTTCCGCCGCAGCTACCGCGACGCCTTCGAGGGCGATCCGTCGAAGAGCCGCATCTACAAGGACGTGAGCAACGGCGTCGCGCCCGCCGGGATCGAGTACTACCTGCCGCTGTTCTTCGAGAGAACCGCGACGATCTTCGACTACCTGCCGAAGAGCGCCACCGTCTGCATGCACGGCGAAGTGCACCAGGGCCTCACCGAATTCTGGCGCGACGCGCAAAGCCGCCACCAGCTCCTGCAAGGCGACCGCGCGCGGCCGCTGCTCCCGCCCGCGGAGCTTTTCCTGAGCGCCGAGGATTTTTTCGTGCGCGCAAAAACCTTCAAGCGCGCGGACCTCGTAGGCGGCGGCGCTCCGTCCGCGCACCCCCTGCCCGAGCTTGCGGTCGAGCGGCGCGCGGCCGATCCCCTACACCGCCTAAAGGCGTTTCTCGCGGAGACGCCCGCCCGAGTGATGCTGCTCGCCGAATCCCCCGGCCGCCGCGAGACGCTGTCGCAGTACCTCGCCGAATACGGCTTGAGGCCCGAGCCCTGCGCGGGATTCGAGGAATTCAGGCGCTCGGAAGCGAGGCTCGCGCTCGGCGTGGCGCCGCTCCTCGCCGGCTTCTTCCTCGATGCGGAGCAGCTGTGCTTCGTCACCGAGTCCGAGCTCTACGCCGGCACCGCCCGCTCCCGCGCGGCGCGCGAGCGGGCTCGGGTGAGCTCGGTCGAAGGCATGCTGCGCGATCTGTCCGAGCTGCGCTCGGGCGACCCGGTAGTGCACGTGCAGCACGGCATCGGGCGCTACCGGGGCCTGGTCGATCTCGATCTCGGCGAAGGCGCCGCGGAGTTCCTGCTCCTCGAATACGCGGAGGAGAACAAGCTCTACGTGCCGGTGGCCCAGCTCCATTCGATCGGCCGCTACTCGGGCGGGCCGCCCGAGCATGCGCCCCTGCACAAGCTGGGCGGCGACCAGTGGGACAAGGCGAAGCGCAAGGCCGCTCGCGCGGTGCGCGACACCGCCGCGGAATTGCTCAACCTCTACGCCCGGCGCGCGACCCGCCAGGGACACGCGTTCAAGCTGAACCAGCACGACTACGAGGCCTTCGCCGAGGGCTTCGGTTTCGAGGAAACGCCGGACCAGGCAGCAGCAATCTCGGCTGCCATCGACAACATGAAGAACGGCAAGCCCATGGATCGCCTCATCTGCGGCGACGTCGGTTTCGGAAAGACGGAGGTCGCGCTGCGCGCGGCCTTCGTCGCGGTCGCCGACAACATGCAGGTCGCGGTGCTCGCGCCCACCACGCTCCTCGCCGAGCAGCATTTCAATACCTTCGGCGACCGCTTCGCCGACTGGCCGATCAGGCTCGCCGAGCTGTCGCGCTTTCGGAGCGGCAAGGAAACGACCGCGGCGCTGAAGGGTCTCGCCGCAGGCGAGATCGACATCGCCATCGGCACGCACAAGCTGCTGCAGAAGGACGTGAAGTTCAAGCGCCTGGGCCTCGTGATCGTCGACGAGGAGCACCGCTTCGGCGTGCGCCAGAAGGAAGCCCTGAAAGCGCTTCGAGCGGAGGTGGACGTGCTCACGCTCACCGCGACGCCGATCCCACGCACGCTCGCGATGTCGCTCGAGGGCCTGCGCGATCTGTCGGTGATCGCCACCGCTCCCGAGCGGCGCCTTGCGATCCGCACTTTCGTCACGCCGTATTCGCAGGGCATCATCCGCGAAGCGGCATTGCGGGAACTGAAGCGCGGCGGGCAAATCTTCTTCCTGCACAACGACGTCGCCTCGATCGAGGTGATGCGCGAGAAACTGGAGAAGCTCCTGCCGGAGGCGCGCATCGCGGTCGCTCACGGCCAGATGCGCGAGCGCGATCTCGAGCGCGTGATGCGCGAGTTCCTGCAGCAGAGGCACAACCTGCTCCTCTGCTCGACCATCATCGAGACCGGGATCGACATCCCGACCGCCAACACCATCCTCATCCACCGCGCCGACAAGTTCGGCCTCGCGCAGCTGCACCAGCTGCGCGGCCGCGTCGGGCGATCGCACCACCAGGCCTACGCCTACCTGCTCACTCCCGGCGAGGAAGCGCTCTCCGCCGCAGCGAAGAAACGCCTCGAGGCGATCCAGATGATGGAGGAGCTGGGCTCGGGCTTCTACCTCGCCATGCACGACCTCGAGATCCGCGGCGCGGGCGAAGTGCTGGGCGAATCGCAGTCGGGCGAGATGCAGGAAGTGGGCTTCAATCTCTACGCCGACATGCTCGACCACGCGGTGCGGTCGTTAAAGGCCGGCCGCGAGCCCGAC
>DATHHZ010000426.1:0-3278 GCA_035316965.1 Burkholderiales bacterium
TTGGGGCGGCCGAATTTGGTCGGTGTCGTCAGCGCGCTGCCGCAGCAAGAACACCGTTCTGCATTTGCTTGGTTCCCAGCGCGACTTTTGTTCGCTACCATCAAAGCCTTTGCATGGCTGATCAACGGATTGATGAACTGAAGGCGCTCCTGCCGCACTGCCTCCTGCACGACTGGGTGCGGCTGGGATCCCGGCTCGTCCGGCTGTTACGCGACCGTCATCATCCGGACTACCATGAGGCGCTGCTCCGCCGCATCCTCGACGAAGTGCGCGCCTCGATAGCTTTGCGTGAAGCCCGGCGCATAAACGTCCCTCGCGTCAGCTATCCGCCCGACCTGCCGATCTCGGTCCGCAAGGACGAGATTGTCGCGGCCATTCGCGACCACCAGGTGGTCGTCATCGCGGGTGAAACCGGCTCGGGCAAAACCACGCAGATTCCCAAGATGTGCCTCGAAGCCGGACTGGGCATCGGGGCCATGATCGGCTGCACCCAGCCGCGCCGCGTCGCCGCGCTCTCCATCTCCCAGCGCATCGCGGAGGAATTGAACGTCACCTGGGGCCGCGAGGTCGGCTGCAAAATCCGTTTCGACGACCGCTCGGGCGCGCACACCTACATCAAGCTGATGACCGACGGCATCCTGCTCGCCGAGACGCAGGGCGACCCGACGCTCGCCGAGTACAACGCCCTTATTCTCGACGAAGCCCACGAGCGCTCGCTCAACATCGACTTTCTCCTCGGTTACTTGAAGGGCCTGCTCGCGCGCCGCCAGGATCTCAAGCTCATCGTCACTTCCGCCACCATCGACACGCAGGCGTTCTCGCGCCACTTCGATGACGCGCCGATCATCGAGGTCTCCGGGCGCCTGTATCCCGTCGAGGTCGTTTACCAGCCGCTCGACGCCGCATCGGAAGAGCGCGGCGACATCAGCTTCGTCGATGCCGCCGTGCAGGCCACCGAGCGCATCCTCTGCGAAACGCATTTCGGCGACCTCCTCATCTTCATGCCGGGCGAACGCGACATCCGCGAGACGAGCGACCAACTCGAAGGCCGCTTCCGCGGTGAGGCGGAAGTCATCCCTCTCTTTGGCCGCCTCAGTTCCGGCGATCAACAGCGCGTCTTTGCCAGTTCGCCCCGGCGCAAAATTGTCATCGCCACGAACATCGCCGAAACCTCGCTCACCATTCCCGGCATCCGCTACGTCGTCGACACCGGCCTGGCCCGCATCAGCCGCTACAACCCGCGCACCCGCACCCGGCGGCTGCCCGTGGAAGCCGTCTCGCAGAGCAGCGCCAACCAGCGCAAAGGCCGCGCCGGTCGTGTCGAAGCCGGCGTCTGCATCCGGTTGTATTCCGAGGAGGATTTCAACGCCCGCCCGCCGTTCACCCAGCCGGAAATCCAGCGCGCCAATCTCGCCGAAGTCATCCTGCGCATGAAGGCGTTCAGTCTCGGCGACATCGAGACCTTTCCGTTTCTCCAGGCACCGACGCCCGCCTCCATCTCGCACGGTTTCGCGCTGCTCCAGGAGTTGGGCGCGCTCGACGATCAGCGCGAACTCACCCCCCTCGGCCGCGACCTGGCGCGATTACCCATCGACCCGACGATTGGCCGGATGCTGCTCCAGTCGCAGCGCGAGCACGCCACGCACGAACTGCTCATCATCGCGGCCGGCCTGAGCATCCAGGACCCGAGAGAACGCCCGCTCGATCAGAAGGAGGCCGCTGACGCCGCGCACAAGAAGTTCAACGACCCAAAGTCCGACTTCCTCGCGCTGCTCAACATCTGGAACTCCGTCCACGACCAGTGGGACCAGCTCCGCACCCAGAACGCGCGCCGGAAGTTTTGCCGGCAACACTTCCTTTCCTACCTGCGGATGCGGGAGTGGCAGGATCTTTACACGCAACTGCACGACGCGCTGGAAAATCTCGGCACTCTGAAGCTCAACGAAAGCAACGCCGACTACGATGCCATCCATCGTTCGATCCTCGCCGGGTTGACCGGCCACGTCGCCCGGCGGGAAGAGCGCAACAGCTACAAGGCCGGGGGGAACCGACTGCTCAATGTCTTCCCCGGGTCGGCACTCTTCGAGCGCGGCGAACCGTCGAAGAAGCACGCGCCCAAGCCCGACCGCTCTGCGCCCAAGCCGCGCCCCAGCCAGCCGCAATGGGTTGTCGCCGGTGAAATCGTTGAGACCACGCAGCTCTTCCTCCGCACCCTGGCCGGGATTGATCCCCAGTGGATTTTCAAGGTTGCGCCGCACTGCTGCAAGGTGACCCATCAGGCTCCGCACTGGAGTGCCAGCGCCGGTCGCGTGCTCGTCGAGGAGGTCATCACCCTGCACGGATTGGAAGTGCAGCGGCGCAAGGTCGCCTACGGCAACCTCAACCCGGAGGACGCCACGGCGATCTTTATCCGCTCGGCTCTCGTGGAGGACAACCTGGAGCCGAAGATCGTGCAACGCCGATCGCGGCCCTTGTCCTCACCTCTGGCCGTCGAGATCGACGACAACGAGTCTGTAGTTCCACCTTCCGGCTCGGACGCCGCGAATGAGTCCCATCGTTTCCTCGCCCACAATCGCGCCGTGCGCCAGAAGATCGAGAACTGGCAGACGCGCGTCCGCCGCTACGACCTGGCTGATTTGGATCAGGCGATGTTCGACTTCTACACGAAGCACCTGGAGAACATATCCTCCACGCATGACTTGAATCGTCTTCTCCGTGAACAAACCGATCCCGATTTTCTCTGTGTCCACGAGGCGGATCTCGCTGGCGGCCCGGTCTCCAGCTACGATGCTGCGGCATTCCCCGACGTGTTGCCGGTGGGCGGCCAACCCGTCGCGCTGGCGTACGCTTACGCCCCCGGCGAGGACCACGATGGCGTGACCATCCAGCTTCCCTTCACTCTTGCCCAGACGGCTTCCGCCTCGCTGCTCGAATGGGCTGTGCCCGGCTTGCGCGAGGAAAAGATCAGCACGCTCCTGCGTGCGCTGCCCAAGGCCATTCGCCGCGACCTCATGCCCTTTCCGCCGAAGGTCGCCGAAATCGTCCGCGACTTTAAGCCCGCCGGCGCTTCGTTCCTCGCGGACCTCGGGCGCTTTCTTGAGGAGCGTTACGGCGTCCCGGTGCCTGCGTCCGCGTGGCCTGCGGATGCGATGCCGGCCCACCTGCGTGCGCGCATCGAGATTGTTAGTCACGACCAGAAGACGCTCGCCAGTGGTCGCGACCTCGACCAGCTCCGTCGCAATCTCGCTCAGACCAAAATCGAGCCGGCCAGCGAACCC
>DATHHZ010000427.1:0-4538 GCA_035316965.1 Burkholderiales bacterium
CACCTCGAGTCGGCAGGTTTCGGGCTCATCGACTGCCAGATGCGCACGCCGCACCTGGAGAGGCTCGGCGCCCGCGAGATTCCCCGGCGTCGGTTTTCCGGGTTGCTCGAAGAGTTGATACACTACCCGCACTCGCCGGGCAGTTGGTCCGGCGCATCTGTCGCGCAGGTGCAATGTCGAAGCTGAACGATCTGCCGCACGCGGTACTGCAGTTCTACGTGACTGCGCCCTACCCCTGCAGCTATCTGCCGGGCAGGATGGCGCGCTCGCAGGTCGCGACTCCCAGCCATCTGATCGGCACCGAGCTCTACGCGGACCTCGTGCGGCTCGGCTTTCGCCGCAGCGGCATCTTCACCTACCGGCCCTACTGCGACCACTGCCGCGCCTGCGTTCCGGTGCGCGTCCCCGTCGAGGAGTTTCGCGCTTCGCGCAGCCAGCGGCGGGCCTTCGCGAAGCATGAGGGGCTGCAGCACGCGGTGACCGGATTGCGCTTTCGCGTCGAGCACTACTCGCTTTACCTTCGCTATCAGGCGAGCCGGCACTCCGGCGGCGGCATGGACCAGGACAGCCGCGACCAGTACTCGCATTTCCTGCTGCAAAGCCGGGTCAGCACGCGGCTGGTGGAGTTCCGCGACAAGGGTAAGCTCATGATGGTGTCGATCGTCGACCAGCTGGGCGACGGGCTTTCCTCGGTCTACACTTTTTACGACCCCGACGACGCCGGCGCGAGTTTCGGCACCTACAACATCCTGTGGCAGATCGACCAGTGCCGCCGCGCCTCCCTGCCCTACCTGTATCTCGGGTATTGGATCAAGGACAGCCGCAAGATGTCCTACAAGGCGCACTTTCAGCCGATCGAGGGCTTCGTCGACGGCACCTGGCGACAGCTCGCGGCCGAAGAGATTCATTCCTAAACCGGGCGCCCATTCGCGTCGCGGTAAAATGGCGCATGCTTTATCGCGCCGTCCGGCCGCTCCTGTTCGCGCTCGACCCGGAAACGGCGCACCGCTTCAGCCTCAAATCCCTCGACGTTCTGACGCGGCTCGGCGCCGCGTCCCTGATCGCGTCCTCGGCGCCGCGCGCGCCGGTGCGAATCATGGGCCTGGAATTCCCCAATCCCGTGGGCCTCGCTGCGGGCCTGGATAAAGACGGCGAGCACATCGACGGGCTCGCTGCGCTCGGTTTCGGCTTCCTCGAAGTCGGAGCGGTGACGCCGCGCCCGCAGCCGGGCAATCCGAGGCCCCGCCTGTTCCGCCTGCCCGAAGCCGAAGCACTCGTCAATCGCCTCGGGTTCAATAACCGCGGAGTCGATACCCTCGTGGAAAACATCCGCCGCGCTCGCTACCGCGGCGTCCTCGGCGTCAACATAGGAAAGAATTTCGACACGCCCAACGAGCGCGCGGCCGACGATTACCTGGCCTGCCTGCGCAAGGTGTACGCGCACGCGAGCTTCGTCACCGCAAACATCTCTTCGCCCAACACGAAGGACCTGCGGGCGCTGCAAGGCCCGGACGGCCTCGACGTACTTCTCGTCGCCCTGACCGCCGAGCGCGACCGGCTCGCAAAGCAGCACGGAAGGCGCGTCCCTCTGGCGGTGAAGATCGCTCCCGATCTGGACGAGTCCGGGATCGAGGCGATCGCAGACCGCGTCGCCGCTCGCGGCATCGACGCCGTCATCGCGACCAACACCACCGTATCGCGCGAAGGCGTCGAACATCTTCCGACGAGCCGCGAGCCAGGAGGTCTTTCCGGTGCGCCGCTGAAAACACTCGCCACCGCGGTGGTGGCAAGATTGCGGCGCTTGCTCCCCGAACGCGTCGTCATCATCGGCGTGGGCGGAATTGCGAGCGCGGCGGACGCCCGCGAAAAGCTCGATGCGGGTGCGAATCTGGTTCAGCTTTATACCGCTCTCGTGTACCAGGGGCCGGGACTCGTCGGCGAAATCGTGCGCGGCCTCGCGTCCGAGGGACGGGTTCGATGAGCGGTATCACCGAGCGAATCGATGCGCTGCTGCCGCAGACGCAGTGCACAAAGTGCGGCTACCCCGCGTGCAAACCGTATGCGGAAGCGATCGCGGGAGGCGAGGCTGAAATCAATCAATGCCCGCCCGGAGGCGACGCCCTCATCCGAGAGCTGGCGGCGCTGCTCGGACGCGAAGTCCGGTCCCTCAATCCTCGGAACGGCATCGAGCAGCCGCGCCGCGTCGCGCTGATCGACGAAGCGCGCTGCATCGGATGCACTCTGTGCATCCAGGCCTGCCCGGTCGATGCAATCGTCGGGGCGCCGAAGCTGATGCACACGGTCGTGACCGAGCTTTGTTCCGGTTGCGACCTGTGCGTTGCGCCCTGCCCCGTGGACTGCATCGACATGGTGCCCGCGTCGGGCGCCGATGCGACCTGGGACCAGGCCCGGGCGCACGCCGCCCGCGAGCGCTTCGAGCGGCGCCAGTCGCGGCACGAGCGCGAGCGCCGGGAACGCGCCGAGCGCCTGGCGGCGCGGGCGCTCAAGGCGAAGGAAGATCCCGACGCGGTGAAAAAGCGCGCGATCATCCAGGCCGCGATCGAACGCGCACGGGCGCGAAGGCAACGGGTGTGAATCCGCAAAAGCGCCGGAAGATCTTCGAGCGGCTGCGCTCGGCCAATCCCCATCCGACGACCGAGCTCGCATACCGGACGCCCTTCGAGCTATTGGTGTCGGTCGTGCTCTCCGCGCAGGCCACCGACAAGAGCGTGAATCTTGCGACCGAAAAGCTCTATCGCGTGGCCAATACCCCGCAGGCCCTGCTCGCTCTCGGCATGGAGGGATTGATCGAGCATATCCGCACGATCGGCCTGTATCGTTCCAAGGCGAAGCACATCCTCGAAACCTGCCGGCTGCTCATCGAGCGCCACGGCGGGAAGGTGCCCGAGTCGCGCGAGGCGCTCGAGGCGCTCCCCGGAGTCGGCAGGAAAACGGCCAACGTGATCCTCAACACCGCCTTCGGCCATCCGACCATCGCGGTGGACACGCACATCTTTCGAGTCGCCAACCGCACCGGCCTCGCGCCGGGCAAGGACGTGCGGGAGGTCGAGGACAAGCTCCTCAAGTTCGTGCCCGAGGGCTTCCGCAAGGACGCGCACCACTGGCTGATCCTGCACGGGCGCTACGTCTGCAAGGCGAGAAAGCCCGCCTGCCCAGACTGCGTCATCCGGGACCTGTGCGAATTTCGGAAAAAAACGAAAGCCTGAACGTCGCGGAGCTTCAGCGAATGACGTGCAACGAACCTTTTTGGCGCGAATAAAACGCCGCGAGAGGTGGCCTCCGCCAGGGTCAAAAAACCCTATTGCGCCGCGCCGGCACTCGTCCTTTTTCCGGGAAGACACCGTTGCAGTCCATCTGCCACCGCGGCCGCGATTCGCTTGCGTACTACCTCCGACTGCACCTTCAGCTCCTCTTCGCGGTTGACGATCACGCCCGCTTCGAGGAGCACGGCGGGAGTTCTCGCGGTCTTGAGCACGATGAGATTGTCGTAGTAATGCACTCCGTTCCTGCGGTCGGCAAACGGCTTGTTCTCCCCCGGGATCGGATCGGCGTGATAGAGCGAGGGCGAGAAACCGGCGCCGCGCAGCGCCTCGCCGATCGAGGAGGCGCAGGCGAGACTGCGCGTTAGCGGGCGGTTCTTTCGCGAAACGAACAGGGAAAAACCCGAATACCGGTCGCTGAACGCTCGCTCGACGCCGTCGAATTCCCAGGTTTCGAGGAAATGCGGCTGCACCGAATCGTGGTGCACCGAAAGGAGAAAATCCGCGGCCGCCGCGGCGGCAGTGCGGCGCGTGAGCTGCGACATGAAGCCGTCGGCGCCGATGAGGAGGGTTCCCAGTCCGCGCCCGCGCACGGCGGACTCGATTTCCGCCGCGAGCTCCCGGTTGAAATCCAGCTCGGGGCGCCCGCGCGCGCTGGTCGCGCCGGGCTCCTCGATGAAATGGCCCACGTCGATGGCGACCGTGGCCGCGTGGACGGAAGCGGCAGCACACAGCAGGAGGGGAAACAATGCACGCACCGCGCGATTGTATACAATGAGGCGCAACCCGATCCGAGGATGGACCGATGCGATTCAAAGGCTCCGAAGCATACGTCTCCACCGACGACCTTACGCTCGCAGTCAACGCGGCGATCACGCTGCAACGCCCCTTGCTGGTAAAAGGCGAGCCGGGCACCGGCAAGACCATGCTTGCCGTGGAGGTTGCAAAGGCGGTCGGGCTGCCGCTCCTCGAATGGCACATCAAGTCCACCACCAAGGCGCAGCAGGGTCTGTACGAGTACGACGCGGTGAGCCGCCTGCGCGATTCCCAGCTCGGCGACCCGCGCGTGCACGAGATCCGCAACTACATCGTCCGCGGAATGCTGTGGCAGGCGTTCACTTCCGAGACGCCGGTCGTGCTCCTCATCGACGAGATCGACAAGGCCGACATCGAATTTCCCAACGACCTTTTGCGCGAGCTCGACCGGATGGAATTCTACGTCTACGAGACGCAGACCACGATCCGCGCGCGCCATCG
>DATHHZ010000428.1:0-5920 GCA_035316965.1 Burkholderiales bacterium
AGCACTTTCGGTCTGGGAAGCGCCGGATATCCTGCCGTTCGGTGCTTTCGTGCAGCGGCTCTACGAGGACGGCCTCTATGCGGACCTCTCGGCCGAGCTGCCGATGCTTCTCACGCCGGCGCAGGAGGAGGAAGTCTGGAAGCAGGTAGTCGGCGGGAGCGGCCTCCTTGCCGTCGAAGGCGCGGCCGCCAAGTGCCGCGACGCCTGGAACCTCGCCAACCTGTGGCGCATCCGCCCCGGCGCCGGGAACCAGGACACCGAGGCTTTCGCGCGGTGGCTCACTCACTATAAGAAGAAAACCGAGAACGACCTCGATACCCCGCGGCTGCCGGATGCGCTGCAGCGATTCCTGCCGCAGCTGAAGCGGCCGAAGCTCGTTGTCGCCTACGCGTTCGATATCCTGCCGCCGCAGACGAAGGACTTCCTCGACGCGCTCGGAACGGAGATCGCCTTTTGCAGGCCGGATCCCCGGTCCGCCACCGTCTCGCGAGCGGTTTTCGATTCCGCGAAGCACGAGATCGAGGCCGCCGCGCGGTGGGCGAGGGCGCGGCTCGAAGCCGGCGCGACGCGGATCGGGGTTGTCATTCCTTCCTTGCGGGAAAAGAGAAAAGAGGTGGTTCGCGTTTTCTCGCGAGTCATGCGCCCTGGCGGCGAGAAGACAGCGATGCCTTTCAACGTTTCGCTCGGTACTCCGCTTCAAGAATTTCCCATAGTGAATGCCGCGCTGACGGTGTTGCACTTTTCACAAGAAGAAATCTCATTCGAAGAAGCGAGTCGGATCGTCCGCTCGCCGTTCATCGGCGGCGCCGAGAGCGAGCTCGGCGCGCGCATGAAGCTCGAGGCGCGGCTGCGCGACAAGCTCGGCGCCACGGTCGCGCTGCCGAAGCTGATCGCTTTCCTCGAGAAGAAGACCGTGCTTCGCGAGAGGCTCGAGCGGGTGTTCGGGATGCGCGAGACCGGGCTGTTCTCGCAGAAGACCCCGGGCGAGTGGGCGCGGCATTTCTCGGCGGTACTCGAGGCGGCCGGCTTCCCCGGCGAGCGCTCGCTCGACTCGGACGAATTCCAGGCGCAGGCCAAGTGGCACGAGGCGCTCGGCGAGTTGGCGCGCCTCGACCGCATCTCCCAGCCTTTGCCTTTCAACGAGGCTTTCCAAATCCTGAAAAGGATCTGCGCCGATACGCTCTTCCAGCCCGAGAGTCCCGACACGCCGATCCAAGTGCTGGGCCTCCTCGAGTCGGCGGGCGTGGAGTTCGACCACCTCTGGGTGACCGGCCTCACCGACGAGGCCTGGCCGCTGAAGAGCTCGCCCAATCCCTTCCTGCCGCTCGCGCAGCAGCGCAAGGCCGGCATTCCCGAGGCGAGCGCCGAGACCTCGCTCGCGCTCGACCAGCGCATCACCGACGGTTGGAAACAGGCCGCGGGCGAGGTGGTGTTCTCCTGCTTCACGAAAGAGCAGGACCGCGACGTGTTGTCGAGCCCGCTGATCGCCGACGTTCCCTTGAAACAGGTCGAAGTCCCCGCCTTCCCGAAATTCCGGGACGAGATATTCAAATTGAAGCGACGGGAAACCCTCGAAGACCGCGTCGCGCCTGCCGTCAGGGCGAAGCAGATCCGCGGCGGCACCAAGGTCCTCTCCGACCAGGCGGCGTGCCCGTTCCGCGCCTTCGCCCGCCACCGCCTTTCGGCGAAGGAGCTGGAGGAGCCGTCGGACGGCCTCGACCTGAGGAAGCGCGGCAACCTCGTGCACGAGCTGATGAAGCACCTGTGGGGTCTCCTGAAGGATTCCTCTTCTCTCCAGGGAAATCTCGATTCCGCGATCGAGCAAGCCGCCGCCGCCGCGGTGAAGGAGCTGGAGCTCGAGGGTCGGCTCGCCGAGCTCGAGCGCTCGCGTATGGCGCGCATCGCGCGCGAGTGGCTCGAGGTCGAGAAAAGCCGGCCGGAATTTTCCGTGGTGGGCGTTGAAGACAAGAGAAAGATCAGCTTCGCTGGCCTCGAGTTCGATGCGCGCATCGACCGCATGGACAAGCTCTCCAGCGGCGGCCACGCGATCATCGACTACAAGACCGGCGGCAATATCACGCCGCGGCGCTGGGATCCGCCGCGCCCCGACGAGCCACAGCTCGCGCTCTACGCGGTGGCGGCCAAGGAGGAGGTGACGGCAGTCGCCTTTGCCAAGGTACGTCCCGGAGAAATGCGCTTCATGGGCTACTCGCGCGACGACAAGGCGATCCCCAAGGTGCAGAAGGCGAAGGCGTGGCAGCCGCTGCTGCGCGACTGGAAGGCCGAGGCCGAACGGCTCGGTCAGTCGTTCGCGGCGGGCGAGGCGGGCGTCGATCCGAAGAAGGACCTCATCACCTGCCGCTACTGCGGCCTCGAGACGCTCTGCCGCGTGTACGAAAAGATCAACGTCCTGGCCGAAGAGGAATTCGAAGAGTGAAGGACGCCGCCGCCCGGGAAATCGCGCTCGACGTAAAGCGCTCCTTCATCGTCCAGGCGCCTGCCGGCTCCGGGAAGACCGAGCTGCTGGTGCGCCGCTTCCTGAAACTGCTGGAGGTCGTCAAAAAGCCCGAGGAAGTTCTCGCCATCACCTTCACCAAGAAGGCCGCGGCCGAGATGCGCAAGCGCGTGCTGGAGCGCCTGCCGCACTCGGCCGAGATCGCCCACCGCTTGCGCATCCAGACGATCGACGCGTTCTGCACGGCGCTCACGCGGCAGGTGCCGGTGCTCGCCCGCTTCGGTGCCCAGCCCGAGATCATCGAAGACGCGAAGCCCCTCTACAAGGAGGCCGCGGCGCGCGTGTTCGAGGAATTCAATCCCGCGACTGAGCGGTTGCTCGCGCACCTCGACAACAACATCCCGCTCGCCACCGAGCAGCTCGCCAAGATGCTCGAGAGCCGCGACCGCTGGCTGCGCAAGACCGGCGCCGTGCCGACGCGCGCAGAACTCGAGGCGACTCTCGTCTCCGAACGAACGCGTCTCCTGAAGCACGCCCAGACGCTCTATCCCAAGGCTTCGGAGGCGCTCGCTCGCGGAGTCCTGACGCAAAAGGGCGAGTGGACCAAACGCTCCCCGCCGCCACCCGAGCTCATCCGCATCCCGGGAATGCGCGAAGCGCTCTGGGCGCTCTACAACATGCCGCCGGCGCAGTACGACGACCGGCAGTGGGAGGCGCTGGAAGCGATCCTCGTGCTGCTCAAGCCCGCCGTGGCGCAGCTCAAGGTGCTGTTCGGCGAGCGCGGCCAGGCCGACTTCACCGAGTTCGCGCACGGCGCACTCGCGGCGCTCGGCTCGGTCGACGACCCGAGCGACCTGCTGCTCTCGCTCGACCAGAAGATCTCGCATATCCTGGTCGACGAGTTCCAGGACACCTCCCAGTCTCAGTTTTCCTTGCTTGAAAAACTGGTTTCGGGCTGGGAGCAGGGAGATGGCCGCACGCTGTTCCTCGTCGGCGACCCGATGCAGTCGATCTACCGCTTCCGCGAAGCCGAGGTTTCGTTGTTCCTCAAGGCCAAGCACTCCGGCGTCGGCTCGGTGGCGCTCGAGCCGATCGAGCTCAGCACCAACCGCCGCTCGCAGGAAGGCCTCGTGAAGTGGTTCAACGAGTCGTTCCCGCGCGTGCTCCCCACGCAGGAAGACCAGACATCGGGCGCCGTGCCGTACCTTCCCGCTTCGCCGCACGAGTCAGCGGCCCCCGGCGCCGCCGTGACCTGGCACTGCGGCTACGACCGCGAGGAGGAAGCGAAGAAGGTGGTTTCGATCGTCCGGGAGGCTTCGGGCAGCAAAGCGATCCTCGTCCGCAACCGCGCGCACCTCGACGAGATCGTGCCGGCGCTCAAGGAGGCGGGCGTGCGCTTCCGCGCCCTCGACATCGAACAGCTCGGCGAGAAGCAGGTCGTGCAGGACCTCTACGCGCTGACGCGCGCGCTCCTGCACCTCGGCGACCGCATCGCCTGGCTCGCGTGCCTGCGCGCGCCCTGGTGCGGCCTCACCCTCGCCGATCTGCTTCTCCTGTCTTCCGGCCGCGCCGAAGAGGGCGGCAACGAATTCACGAGCCGGGAGCACCTCATCGTCGACCGGATGCGCGACGTCACCCACCTCTCGCCCGATGGCCAGAAGCGCGTCGACCGCGTGCGCGAGGTCTTGGCGCCGCTGTGGCAGAACCGGCTGCGCGGTTCCCTGCGCGAGCGCGTCGAGGGCGCGTGGCTCGCACTCGGCGGCCCTGCGTGCGTCGAAAGCGAGACCGATCTCGAGGACGCCGAGATCTTCCTCGACGAGCTCGAGCGCCTTGAAGAGGCGGGCGAGGTCGACCTCGCAGCGCTCGAGGACAAGATCGACCGCCGCCTCTACGCCCAGCCGGACGTCCAGGCGCCGAAGGACGCGGTCGAGATCATGACCATCCACCGCGCCAAGGGCCTCGAGTTCGACACCGTCATCGTCCCCGGCCTCGACCGCCTGCCTCGCTCCGGCCCGAAGCCGCTCCTCGTCTGGAAGTCGCTCCTTCCCGCCGGACTGCTCCTCGCCCCGATCGACGAAACCGGCGCCGGCGAAGACCCGACCTACCAATATGTACGGGAGCTCGACAAGGAAGCCGACGATATCGAGGCCGGCCGCCTCTTCTACGTCGCCGCCACTCGCGCCAAGCAGCGCCTGCACCTCCTCGCCTGCGCGAAGGCCGACGAAGACCTCAGGCCCAAGGAACCCTCGAAGCGCTCCCTTCTCGCGAAGGTCTGGTGGCAAGCGCGCGAGCACTTCGGCGAAGCGCCCGCCGATGCGATCGCCGAGCCGGAGCGCATGCCGATCCACGATGTACTGCATCGCCTTCCGGCCGGCTTCCCTTTGCCGAAGGCGCCTACTTCAGTGAAGTGGACGGCGCCGGACGAGGGACGGCAGCAAGAGGAGATCGAGTTCTCATGGGCCGGAGAAACGGCGCGTCATGTCGGAACGATCGTGCATCGCTGGCTGCAGCGCATCGCCGATGATGAGTTGCGCACGTGGGACGCAACGCGCATCGAGGCGCTGAGGAGCCGCTTTGCAAAGGAACTCGAGCGGCGTGGCATTCCGCCGCGTTACCTGAAGGCTTCCACCGAGCAGGTCAGCGTTGCCCTGAAGAACGCGATCTCAGACGAGCGCGGTCGCTGGGTTCTCGGTCCGCATCCCGAAGCACGCAGCGAGCATCGCATCCGCGTAACAGGCGCTGCCGGGGCGAACACCTACATCGTGGATCGCATCTTCCGCACGGTGGAGGATGTGCGGTGGATCGTTGACTACAAGACCAGCAGCCACGAGGGTACCGATGCGGAGGGTTTTCTCGACCGGGAACGGGAGCGCTATCGCGCGCAGCTGGAGCGGTATGCCAATGCGCTTACGGCCGATGAAAGTTCGATGCTCGGGCTGTATTTTCCGTTGCTCGCCGGCTGGAGACAGTGGCGGCCGTGATGGAAATCAGCATCGCCCTCGCGCTCCTCGCCTCGGCCTTTCTCGGCATCGCGGTGGTGATCGCGAACGTCGGTCTTCGCTACCTGGACCCCGCGCGCGGCGCTCTCGTCAGCATTCCCTCGACGACGCTGCTCTTCTGGCTGCTCGCGCTGTTCCTGTTTCACGGTGAAGGCTGGAACGCGACGGCGTTCGCGGTTTTCGCGGCGGTGGGGCTGATTTTTCCCGCGCTGGTGACCTTTCTCAACTTTGAGTCTAACCGCCTGACGGGACCGACCGTCGCCGGGACGATCTCGAGCACCACGCCGCTGTTTGCCGTGCTCGGCGCGATACTTTTCCTCGGCGAGCCGCTCTCGCCTGCCGCGATGGCGGGAACCGCGGCGATCGTGCTCGGGGTGATTGCGCTCACCGCGCGCGGCTCGGCGCGTCCGCGCGCGTGGGCTGCATGGGTGATCCTGCTGCCGCTCGCAGGTGCCGCAATCCGTGG
>DATHHZ010000429.1:0-6748 GCA_035316965.1 Burkholderiales bacterium
ACAATTACGCCGCGATCGCGCTGCACTTGGTCATCGCGCTCGCGGCGGGCGGAATCATCGGCCTGGAGCGCAGCTATCACGGCCGGCCCGCGGGCTTCCGCACCCATGCACTCGTGTGCCTCTCTTCCTGCATGTTGATGGTTCTTACCGTATACCAGGACACCTGGTTCTCGGCCTATTCTCTCGAGACCATCAGCGTCGATCCGACCCGCATGGCGCAGGGGATCATGACCGGCATCGGTTTCCTCGGGGCCGGGGTGATCATGAAGGAAGGGTTGACGATCCGCGGCCTCACGACTGCAGCCTCGATCTGGATCACTGCCGCAATCGGCATCATGATCGGCGTGGGCTTCTATTTTCCCGCGGGCATCTCGACTGCCATGACGCTCATCGTGCTCTCGGTTTTCCGCTGGATCGAGCGCAAGATGCCGATCGAGTTCTACGCGAACCTTACCGTGGCTTTCGTCCGCAACGCCGCCCTGCCCGAAGCGGATCTACGCTCGATCGTGGAGCGAAAGGGTTTTGTCATCGCCAACATGAATTACAGCGTCGCGGGCGAAGGCAGGACCTTCGAGTACCAGATGGTGATCCATTCGCCCGACCGGGACAAGACCCGCGAGCTTTCCGAAGCCCTCAACGCGCTGCCTTCGGTCACTGGGTTCCGCATTGCGCCTAGCGGCGACTAAGCAGTCGGCAAAACAAATTACAGCTCGTACGTTTCGGCCTTGCCGGCCAACGTCGTTTCGATCAACTTTCGCGTTAGCCGCGGCGAGAACAGCTCGATGAAGGTGTACGCATAGCCGCGTAGCGCCGCGCCGCGGCGCACGGCCACGCGGGTCGTCATGGTGCCGAACAGGTGTCCGGCCTCCAGCGCACGCAGGTGCCGGTCGCGCTTCTCGTCGAAAGCCATCGCCGCGATGACACCGACCCCGAGCCCCAGCTCCACGTAAGTCTTGATCACGTCCGAGTCGACCGCGGAAAGCACGATGTCCGGGGTGAGCCCCTGCGCCTGAAACGCCTCGTCGATGCGGCTCCTCCCGGCGAACGCGGGGTCGTAGGTCACGACGGGGTATCGCGCAAGCATCTCGAGCGTGAGACGCTGCTCTTTCGCGAGCGGGTGCTTCGCCGGCACCACCACGCAATGGCGCCATTCGTAACCCGGCAGCGCGAGGAGCTTGGGATAGTTGTCCAGCGCTTCGGTGGCGATCGCCATATCGGCCTCGCGCGCGATCACCATCTCCGCAAGCTGCGGCGGGTTGCCCTGCTTGATCGTGAGATGCACTCTCGGATAGCGCCGCTTGAATGCGCCCACCACCTTGGGCAGCGAGTAGCGTGCCTGGGTATGCGTGGTAGCGATGGTCAGCGTGCCTGCGGCCTGGTCTTTGAATTCGCGTCCCACCTGCTTCAGGTTCTCCGCTTCCTGCAGCAGCCGTTCGATCACCTCCACCACCGCTTTGCCGGGTTCGGTCACCGCGACGAAGCGCTTGCCGTGACGCACGAAGATCTCCACACCCAGCTCGTTCTCGAGCTCGCGGATCTGCTTCGACACGCCGGGCTGGGAGGTAAATAGTTTCTTCGCGGCTTCCGTAAGATTGAGTCCTTGCCTGACCGTCTCGCGGACATACCTTAATTGCTGGAAATTCATGGTCTTACATCATATGTTTAGTGGTTATTAAATTCTAACACGAAAGTCTTTTGAGGTATTAAGCGCGGACGCTAGGATGCCTTTCCTGTCGCGCAAACATTCGCATAGACCATGTTCTCGATCGAAACCGCCACGATCGTTCTTGTCGCCATGACTTTCTTCGCGGCGTTCGTCAACGGCGCGCTCGGTTATGGATTTTCCTCGCTCACCGTACCGGTGGGGCTGCTTTTCTATACCAACCGCATCCTGAACCCGGCGCTGGTTCTCATCGAGGTTTTCATCAACCTGTATGTCCTCTTCATCAACCGGGCGAGCGTTCCGGCAGTATGGAAGAGGGTTTATCCGATACTCATCGGATTGCTGCCCGGCGTTGCCGCAGGCAGTTATTTTCTCTCCATGATTCATCCGGGCTGGCTGAAATTCGCCACTTACGCCTTTCTCCTTCCGCTCATTCTTTTTCAGGCGGCCGGTGTGCGCAGGCCGATCCGGGCGGAAAAGCTGATCGGTGTTCCTTTCGGAGCGGGGCTCGGCTTCCTGTATTCCGTCACGACGATATCCGGCCCGCCCCTGGCGGTGCTGTTCAATAATCAGGGGCTGGTCAAGCAGGAGTTTCGGGCTGGCCTCGGACTGATTCGGGTCGCCGAATCGACCTTGACTGCCATTGCCTATTACCACCTTGGTCTGTTTGCGGTCGACAGCCTCGGAATCGTCTCCACGATTGTTCCGAGCGTCCTCATAGGCATTCCTTTGGGCGCCTACCTCATCCGGCGACTCGACGCGGAAACGTTTCGCCGCGTGTGCATGAGCTTCGACGTCTGGATCGTCGGTTTCGGTCTGTCCCGGGTCCTGATCGATTTGAAATTGGCGCATGGCGCCTTGGCGTACGGTCCGATGGCCGTTGCGATCGTGCTCGATGCCTGGCTGTTGCGCGTCTTCTTCAGCAGGAGGGGCGCGGCAAGGTCGACCCTCGTCCGCGCCTGAGCCGATCATGTATCTCTACGACGAAATCGACCAGAAGCTCGTCGACGAACGCGTCGTCCAGTTCCGCGATCAGACGCGGCGCTTTCTCGCCGGCAAGCTCTCCGACGATGAATTTCGCGCGCTGCGCCTGCGGAACGGCCTCTACATCCAGCGTTACGCGCCGATGCTCCGGATC
The DNA here is from genome assembly GCA_035316965.1 of Burkholderiales bacterium. Taxonomy (GTDB): domain Bacteria; phylum Pseudomonadota; class Gammaproteobacteria; order Burkholderiales; family SG8-39; genus VBDM01. The sequence continues at coordinate 2,802 of DATHHZ010000429.1, forward strand.
GCGATCCCGTACGGGTTGTTGTCGACGAAGCAGTTGAGAAAGCTCGCGCATATCGCCCGCAAATACGACCGCGGCTACGGCCATTTCAGCACGCGACAGAACCTCCAGTTGAACTGGCCGAAGCTTCCGCAGGCGCCCGACATCCTCGCCGAGCTCGCCACCGTGCAGATGCACGCGATCCAGACCTCGGGCAATTCCTTCCGCAATATCACCACCGATCATTTCGCCGGCGTCGCGCAGGACGAGATCGTCGATTCCTTCGTGTGGTGCGAGATCATCCGCCAGTGGTCCACGTTCCATCCCGAGTTCTCGTATCTTCCGCGCAAGTTCAAGTTCGCTGTGAACGGCGCAAAGTCCGATCGCGCGGCGGTCGCCGTGCACGACATCGGACTGCACGCCCTCAGGGACGAGAAGGGCGAGGTGGGGTTCCGCGTGCTGGTCGGAGGAGGCCTTGGCCGCACTCCGGCGATCGGGTTCGTCATCCGCGAATTTCTGCCCTGGCGGCATTTGCTCACTTACATCGAGGCCATCCTGCGGGTCTATAACCGCTACGGACGGCGCGACAACATCCACAAGGCGCGCATCAAGATCCTGGTGAAAGAGCGCGGCCCCGAGAAATTCCGCGAGGAAGTCGATGCTGAATGGGCGCACCTGAAGGACGGCCCCGCGACGCTCGTCCCCGAGGAGATCGTCCGCATCGAAAGCCGGTTTACGCGCCCGAGCTACCTGCGGCTGCCGGCGACCGATGCCGGGCTCGAAGCTGCGCTTGCGTCCGAGCGGGCGTTCGCGAACTGGCACAAGCGCAACGTCCATCCGCACAAGAAAGCGGGTTATTCCGCAGTGACGTTGTCCCTGAAGAAGACCGGAGTGCCGCCCGGCGATGCCACCGTCGAGCAGATGGAAAAAATCGCAGACCTCGCCGACCGCTATTCGTTCGGCGAGCTGCGCGTATCCCACGAGCAGAACCTGATCTTTGCCGACGTGCAGCTGTCCGATCTGTACTCGCTGTGGCAAGAGATAAAGGAACTGGGATTCGCCACGCCCAATGTCGGCCTGCTCACCAACATCATCTGCTGTCCGGGCGGGGACTTCTGTTCGCTCGCCAACGCCAAGTCGATCCCGGTGGCCGAGGCAATTCAGCAGCGCTTCGACGATCTCGACTATCTGCACGATATCGGCGAGATCGACCTCAATATCTCCGGCTGCATGAACGCCTGTGGCCACCATCACATCGGCCACATCGGCATACTCGGCGTCGACAAGAGCGGCGAGGAGTGGTATCAGATCGAGGTCGGGGGCAATCAGGGTGAAGTCCGGCCCGGCCGGGGCGCATCCCTCGGCAAGGTCATCGGCCCATCTTTCGCTCGCGCCGAGGTCCCCGACGTGATCGAAAAGCTGATCGAGTGCTATCTCGCGCGGCGCGACAGCGACGCCGAACGCTTCATCGACGTGGTGCACCGCATCGGCGCCGAACCCTTCAAGGAATCCGTATATGGCAACGCTGATCAAAGAGCGGCGCATCGTCGCGGACAGCTGGCATCTGCTTGAGCGCGGACCTAAGGGCGAGTTGCCCGAGGTCCCGGCGCGCGGCGACGTCATCGTTCCGCTCGCGCTCTGGCTAGTGCGCCGCGAAGAACTCCTTTCTCGCGTGGAAACGGGGCCGCTGGGCGTGTGGCTCGACGCGAGCGAAGGGCCGGAAGCGCTCGCCGGTGACGTGCAGCGCTTCCCGCTCATCGCGGTGAACTTCCCCAAGTTCGGCGACGGCCGCGGCTACTCGATCGCGCGCCTTTTGCGCGAGCGCTACGGCTTCAAGGGCGAGCTGCGCGCCATCGGCGATGTCTTGCACGATCACTTGTTTTTCATGGAGCAGTGCGGCTTCGACGCCTTCGCGCTGCGCGAAGACCAGGACGCGCAAGAAGCGCTCTCCGTATTCGGCACCTTCAGCGAGGGCTACCAGACTTCCGTGCTGCGCCCCACGCCGCTTTTCCGCCGTCGCCTGGGTGCGAGCAAATCATGACCGAACCGCTGAAGCGCAAGATCTCGGAGCTCGAGCGCCTGTTGGTGCGGGTTGCGCTCGAGCACGCCCCCGCCGCTCTCGCTTCAAGCCTGTCCGCCGAGGACATGGTGATCACCGATGTCATCCTACGGCACGGGCTCGGCATCGAGATCTTCACTCTGGACACGCAAAGGCTGCACGCCGATACGCTCAACGTAATCGCCGCGATCCGCAAGCGCTACGGCTATGACATGCGCGTGTTCCACCCCGAGGCCGAGGCCGTCACCGAGTACGTCGTGAAATTCGGCCGCGACGCTTTTTACGAAAGCGCGGAGCTGCGAAAGCGCTGCTGCCACATTCGCAAGGTCGAACCGCTCAATCGCGCGCTCGAAGGCAAGGAAGCCTGGATCACCGGTCAGCGCCGCGACCAGGCGGTCACGCGCTCCGAGCTCAAGGTGCAGGAGTACGATGCGGCGCGGGGCAAAGTGAAATTCAATCCCCTTGCCGACTGGAGCGAGGACGAGGTGTGGACTTACATTCGTGCCTTCGACGTCCCGTACAACGCGCTGCACGACCAGGGCTACCGTTCCATCGGCTGTGCACCGTGCACCCGTCCCACCGTCGCGGGCGAAGACGTTCGCGCCGGGCGCTGGTGGTGGGAGCATCCCGAGGCGCGCGAATGCGGGCTGCACGTCGAGCCTGATGGACGGGTAGCACGGTCGAAAACGGAAGTGCCGGCGTGAGCGCAGTGCTTGAATCGCCGCGCGCCGGGCGCACGGCGCTCCCTGTCCGCAGTCATCTCGACTGGCTCGAATCCGAGGCGATCTTCATCCTGCGCGAGGTCGCGGGCGAGTGCGCGAACCCGGTGCTGTTCTTCTCCGGCGGCAAGGATTCAATCGTGCTGCTGCGCCTGGCCGAGAAGGCTTTCCGCCCCGCGAAGTTTCCATTTCCGCTCATGCATATCGACACCGGGCACAATTTCCCGGAGGTGATCGCATTCCGCGACGCCCGCGCCGGCGAACTCCGCGAGCGGCTCATCGTGCGCTCCGTCGAGGACTCGATGCGCCGCGGGACGGTGAAGCTTCGCCGGTCCGACGAAAGCAGGAATGCCGCGCAGTCGGTGACGCTGCTGGAGGCGATCGCCGAGTTCGGCTTCGATGCCGCCATCGGCGGGGCGCGCCGCGACGAGGAAAAGGCGCGCGCCAAGGAGCGCGTATTCTCTTTCCGCGACGAGTTCGGCCAGTGGGATCCGAAGAACCAGCGCCCGGAGCTGTGGAACCTCTACAACACCCGCGTGGCGAAGGGCGAACACATGCGAGTGTTCCCCATCAGCAACTGGACGGAGCTCGATGTGTGGCAGTACATCGAGCGCGAGCACCTCGCCGTGCCCTCGATCTACTATGCGCACCGCAGGCCCGTCGTGCGCAGGAACGGTCTGCTCGTGCCCGTTACCGACATCACTCCCCCGCGCGAAGGCGAGAAATTGGAAGAGTTGTCGGTGCGCTTCCGCACCGTGGGTGACATCAGTTGTACCTGCCCGGTGGAGTCCGCCGCCGCAACGGCGGCTGAGATCATCGCCGAGACCGTGCTGACCACTGTCACCGAGCGCGGGGCAACGCGCATGGACGATCAAACTTCGGAAGCCTCCATGGAGCGGCGCAAGAAGGAGGGATACTTCTGAGATGAGCTTGCTCGGTGAAATCGAGCGAAATCCGCTGGCGGTTGAAGACCGCGGAGTGTTGCGTTTCATCACCGCCGGCAGCGTGGACGACGGCAAGAGCACGCTGATCGGGCGGCTGCTGCACGATACACGCGCGATATTCGAGGATCAGCTCGCCGCGGTCGCACGTGCCTCGAGCAAGCGCGGGCAGGATGCCCTCGACCTGTCGTTGCTCACCGACGGGCTCGAGGCGGAGCGCGAGCAGGGCATCACCATCGACGTCGCCTACCG
>DATHHZ010000430.1:0-2010 GCA_035316965.1 Burkholderiales bacterium
GGCCTGCCGCAGCTCTTTCAGATCCTGGATTCCCAGGACCAGCACGCCGCGGTGAAGCGAGTGTTGAAGGCGCTCAGCGTCGACGAGGACAGATTCCCGGCGCGGGAAGCGCAGTATTTCATCAACGCGGAGAAAGAAGAGGGCAGGCGCGCCCGAGACGTCGAGATCGGGGACGAAATCACCCGCCGTCTTGCCGAGATCTACGCCGCCTACGACGAGCAATGCCAGCGCGAGGGCGTGGTGGACTTTGCGGAGTTGCTGCTGCGGACCTATGAGCTCCTTTCCAAGAACGAGATCCTCCGCGAGCATTACCGGAGCCGCTTCCGGCACATCCTGGTGGACGAATTCCAGGACACCAATCGCCTTCAGTACCGCTGGCTGAAGCTGCTCGCCGGACCGAAGAACATCATGTTTGCAGTCGGCGATGACGATCAATCCATTTACCGGTTTCGCGGAGCGCACGTCGGCAACATGGCCGAATTCGAGCGCGATTTCCGCGTCGAGAACGTGATCCGCCTCGAGCAGAACTACCGCTCGCACGCGCACATCCTCGCAGCGGCCAACGCGCTCATCGCCCACAACAAGAAGCGCCTCGGCAAGAACCTGTGGACCTCCGCCGGGCAAGGCGAACCGCTGCGCATCCACGAGGCGCAAAGCGATGGCTACGAGGCGAGCTGGCTCACCGAGGAAGTGCAGGCGCTGAAACGCGCCGGGCTGCGTCTTGCCGATATCGGGGTGCTCTACCGCTCGAACGCGCAGTCGCGCATCATCGAGCACGCGCTTTTTTCGAACGGCATTCCATACCGCGTGTACGGGGGCCTGCGCTTTTTCGAGCGCATGGAAATCAAGCACGCGCTCGCGTATCTGCGGCTGGTGGCCAACCCGGACGACGACGGGGCTTTCCTGCGGGTGGCCAATTTCCCGGCGCGCGGGATCGGCGCGCGCTCGCTCGAGGCCCTGCAGGATGCGGCGAAAGCCGGCGATGCGAGTCTTTACAAGGCGGCCTCGGGGCTTTCGGGAAAGAGCGGCGCGGCGCTCGCCGCGTTCCTGCGCCTCATCGAATCGCTCAAGGCGGAAACGCAGGGGCTGCCTTTGCCCGAGACGGTCGAGGTGATGCTCGAAAGAAGCGGGCTCGTCGCATATTACAAGGCCGAAAGAGACGGCGCCGACCGGGTCGAGAATTTGAGCGAGCTCGTGAACGCGGCGTCCGCGTTCGTGAACGAGGGAGAAGAGCACGATCTTCCGGGGTTTCTCGCGCACGCCGCGCTCGAGTCGGGCGAGAACCAGGCGGCCGAAGGCGCGGACGCGTTGCAGCTGATGACGGTGCACTCGGCAAAGGGCCTGGAGTTTCACGCGGTGTTCATCACCGGGCTTGAAGAGGGGCTTTTTCCGCACGAGCAGAGCGTTCTGGAAGACGACGGCCTGGAAGAAGAACGCAGACTGATGTACGTCGCGATCACCCGGGCGCGGACGCGGCTCTACCTCTCCTCCGCCCAGACGCGCATGCTGCACGGGCAGACCCGCTACAACGTTGCCTCACGCTTCCTCGATGAACTCCCGGAGGAAGCCGTGAAGCGTCTCACGCCGCGGCCGGGGCATGCCCGATTCGATGACGTGGCGTGGGCCCCCAAGCCGGCAAAAGGCGGCAAAACCAAGACGCCGAGCCATGGGTTCCGCATCGGCCAGTCGGTGCTGCACCCGAAGTTCGGCCAGGGCGTGATCGTCAACGCGGAAGGATCCGGCACCGACGCGCGCCTGCAGATCAACTTCGGCAAGCAGGGGATGAAGTGGCTCGCCCTGGAATACGCGAAGCTGACTTCAGCGTAGCTGAAGTCATCCTGAGCCCTACGCATACGCTCAGGGTAAACTCCGCGAAGGATCTGCTTTTATATGGTACGAAAAGCAGATTCTTCGCGCTTTCGCGCTCAGAATGACAGTCTTCTACTTGTCGAACAAACGCAACTGGCTCGCCCCGACGAGCACGGCCTGTTCCACGGCGCGCTTGGCTTC
>DATHHZ010000431.1:0-5782 GCA_035316965.1 Burkholderiales bacterium
GCCCATGTGCTCAGGATGTTGGTCCCCGGCGCGCCTACATCGACGCTCGTCGCTCCGAAATTCGAGAAGCTCGCGAGTGCGTAGTTCGGGTCGAGCGCGGCGACACAGACCAGGTTCGGCTGGGTGAAGTTGCAGGGATAATGGGCAGCACCGCCCGCAGCGTCATTGTCTTTGGCCTTGTTACCGGCAGACACGATCACGACGATGTCGTTGGCTTGCGCGGTCGTGATGGCGTTGCTGAAGGCTGGGTCGAAAGACCCGTCGCTGCCGAGGCTCATGCTGATCACCCTGGCGCCATTAGTGATCGCGAAATCGATGCCTTGAATGATGGTCGCGTCGTTGCCGGATCCGGTCGCGTCCAAGACGCGCACCGCCATGATGCTGGCCCTCCAGCATACGCCCGTGCTGCCCTTGGCGTTATTGCCCGCGGCGCCGATGATGCCTGCGACGTGCGTGCCGTGTCCGTCGAGGTCCATCGGGTCGTTGTTGTTGTTGACATAGTTCCAGCCGTGGTTTGGAAAATTCGTACCGCCGTTCCACATGTTGGCGACGAGGTCTTCCTGGTTGTAGTTGACGCCGGAATCGACCACCGCCACCACGACGCCGCTGCAATCGGTGATGTGATCCCAGGCCGGCTCGATGTTCATGTCATCGCCTAACATGCCACTGTTGGGCGCATAGGTACCCGTTGTCACGGTTTGTCCGGTGTTCTTGAACGCCCACAACTGACCGTATTGCGTGTCGCTGGGCATCCTAGCGGCACGGTAGATGTAGTTGGGCTGGACGGCTTCGACATTCGGGTCGTCGCGATAGGCGGCGAGCGCCTCCGTCACCGACTGACCGGCGGCGAGTTTGACGTGCGTCCAGCCGGGTCGTTCCATGTGGGTGAGGACGGTGTGTCCCAGGGTCGTGACGCTCGCCGTGCGCACCAGCGCGACGGCGGCGGGTTTAAACTTCACGAGCACCTCGCCCGGCACGTACTGCGACATGGCCGCCGCGGCCCAGTTGGGCTGCGCAAAAGGAGCAGCGGACACCTGAGCGTACAGCATCAAGGCAGCACCGACGAGCGCGGCTATGAAATTCGATTGGAACAGGGTTTTCATGGGATTCTTCCGCTTGTGTCAGGGCACGTTCACGATGAGAGACTGCGAGGGCGCGCTGAGGCTGCCGGCACTACCCCCTTGAGCATCGAGCGCCGCGTAGGCGCGCACGGTCACTGTGTAAGTACCCGTCGACAATGTGGTAACCGTGGATGTCGGGGCCGTGAGACCGGAAACGTATGGCACGTTGATCGTCGGCTGGCCGCTGATCGCGACCTGGTAACCGCCGCCCGCGCTGTTGACTCCCTTTTCGTGGTTGGGCGCCCAAGCCAGGGTGACGGTGTGGTTCGTCACGGGTGGCGGGCTCGATCCGCCCCCGCCTCCGCCGCCGCAGCCGGCAAGGTGCGCCAATGCGATCAGAACGACGGCTCCCAGCCGAATTTTCATGGATTTCCCCTGAATTTACCCCCGCTTCGTTTCTCTTCTATCATGTTTTCTAGATCGGCACCGTCCACGCGAAAGGCTGCGGGATTCCCGATCCCCTGATTCCCAGCGCCTGCAGCAGGGGCGCGAGATCCTTGCGCTCGGCCGAAGCTTCCACGGTCCCGCGCAGCTGCACGATTCGCGGTTGCGCCGCGCGCCACTCGCCCTCGCCGCTCACGCGAAGGTCCCCGCGCAGCGTCGCGACTTTCACCGCCGCGCGCTCGCCGTTGCCCGTGATCTGCAATCGGTAATCGCCGAGCCGCTGCAGCCCGCTCATTCCGGCCTCGAGCCATTCGACGGTCGCGGCGCCGGCTACGCCGGCTCCGCCGACTTCGAAGGAGTCGGCGAGCACGCGCACGCGTCCGTCGGGCTTCGCAAAAGCGGCCGCGGGAATCGCGGGTTCGAGCAGGCTCGCCGGCGCGTTGGCCTCGACGTTCTTGAAGCGCACGCTCCCCGCGCCCAGGCTCACGCTCGCGCGCAGCCGGGTTTCGGGCGCGGCGCCGGACAGCGCGACGCTCAGCCGTCCTGTCAATATCGAGAGCGGATTGCAGCTCCACTCGAGGTCGGCAATGCCGCGTAAGGCGCCGCCTGAGCGCAGCGCGAGCAGGCCGCTGCCCTTCCACAGGGTGCCTGCGGGATCGCCGAGCGCAAGCGCTCCGCGACTCGAGCGCTCGAGCGCGAATCCGAACCACGCGGCAGGCGCATTCACCAGGAGAAAAACCAGATACGCGGCTGTGCCCAGAACGGCCAGCCGGACGCCGGGGCGGCGAAGAGCGCCGGTCACGCGCCCTGCGCCCGCAACAGCAGCCGCCCGTTCACGGTGCCGGGATTGGCGCCCCTCTCGAGCGTCGCGCTTTCCGCGCGCAGTCCGGTCTGCTGCTGCAGTTCGACCAGCCACGCCATCAGGGCTTGGAACGGGGCGTCTTCGATCTGCACGCGCACCGCGTTCGCGCCCTCCGCATCGACGCGCTTCAGCTGCTCGCGCAGGCCCTGCCGCTCGGCTGCCTGTCTGGCCGCCGCAGCGGGGTTGGCGGGCAGCGTGACGCGCGGGGCGGCGCGCACGCTCGCCACCCGGGCGGCCTGCTCCTGCACCCGGGCGAGCTGCGCCTGGACCGAGCCGAGGCGCGCGCGGGACTTGGCGAGACCGCTTTCAACCGGGCTCCAGACGAGCACATAGAAAAGCGCCGCGCCCAAGAATCCGGCGAGCGCGGAGGCCACCCGCCGCTCGCGCGCGCCGAGCGCGTTCCAGCGCGCGCGCCAGGGTTCGCTCCAGGCGAAATTCACGATTTTCCCGGCCCGGCCGCGCGCACGCGCAGCCGCGCTTCGCCGCCGACGCGCTGGACTTCGACGTCGAGCGATCGCGCGCGCAGCGTGCGCGCGAGGGACTCGGCGTCGGCCTCCGAGGCGGCGACCCGGATGATCAGCGACCGCCCGGAATATTCGATGCCCTGCGCGCGCACGCGCGATTCGCGCTCGATCGCCGGCGCCGCGCGCGCCAGGAGAAAAAGCATGTCCCCGGGCGCGGCGATGCCGCTGCCCGTGCCGAGATCCTCCAGCCCGCGCCGCATCTGCTCGGCGGGGTCGAGGATCGCGCGGGTTTCCGGAAAACTCTTCAGAAGGAGCGAGCGCATTTCCTCCTCGGCCGCGCTCGCCGCCCGCGACAATCGCGCCCACTCGATCGCGTCCAGGGCGAGCGTGGCGAAGAGCCACGCCGCGAGCAGCGCCGCAGCCGGAATATAGGCGCGCTTGAGCGCCGCCAGGCGAGCGCGCGGCGCATAGTGCTGCTGCAGCAGATCGAGCTGCGCCGCCGGAACGGTCGCGTCTCCGGGCATCGATTCCAGCGGAAGGCCCAAGGCCTCGCGCCACGCCGCGGAATCCAGATCGGCAGGAGCGTCGACGAGCAGAATGCGCTCGGGGGCGCTAGCCTCGGTCCGCGCTTCGGCGAGCGCCGCGTGCAGCCAGGCCGGTGGCCGCCGCTCGGCCGGACCGCCCAATCCCGCGCGTGCGCCGCTGCGCAGCACGATCTCCCCGTCGACGAACGCGAGCGTCCAGGCGCGATCGGCGAGCGGCACAGACAAGGTCACCGGCGCGAGATGCGTCGGGGCGAGCCCGGCGGCCGCGAGCGCCCCAAGCCAGCTCTCCATGCGCTCGCGCCGCGTCACCGCCACCGCGAGCGCACCGTCGGCCTCGTGCGCGAAAGCGAAATGCAGCCGCTCGGGGGGATCGATCAGCTGCTCCTCGAGCGCGAAGGGCAGCGCCTGGACGATTTTCGCGGCCGAGCGCGTCGGCAGGCGCGCGCGCAGGAACAGAGTTTCCGCGGCCGGAGTCCAGACGATGATCTCTTCGGCCGGGGCGAGTCCCTCGAGCCCCCGCTGGACGCCTTGCCGAACGGCCCCGTCCGCCGCGATGCGGCGCCAGCGCATCTCCGAGTCTTCGGCCGGCCAGTTCCGCGGCAGCCACAGCTCGAGGCGCTCGCCACCCTTGCTGCGCCAAGAGGCGGAGAGATCGAGCCAAGCACCCTTACTGAGATTCGTCAGGTTCATCCGATCCGTTCGAGGGTTGCAGCCCGCCTCCGATCAGGGGTTGCGGCCTGTGCCAGATCACAGTCGTGGTCTTGCTGGGCAAGCGTTGAAGCAGCGCTTCGCTGCGGCGCTCGTGGCGCCCGATCGAAGTGTCGAGCGTAACCAGGAAAAAGTCCGTCTTAAACACGACTCCCGCTGTGGGCGGAGTCAAGCCTTGTAGTTTCGACTTGAAATCATCGGGCGTCTTGTACGGGGTGCTGGCCCTTTCCTCCGCGATGCGCTGCGCGGTCGGCAGATCCAGACCCTGCACCAGCGCCGCAAGCACCACGGGCGAGGCGGTGTTGACGTTGATGTCGTTGGTGGTCACCGGGAGAACCGTCACGTACGGCAGCAGCGCCGCGACGGTCTTGGCGTCGAAACCGCGAATCAAGCGCAGCTCGTCGATGCTCGCCATGGGCCGGTTGGCGGCGCGATAAGGCGGATTGAAGTTGAGGTAGTCGATGTCCTCCGCGCCTCCGGCCCTCGCGTCGCTGTTCGGGTCGATCCAGTCGGCGACCGCATTGGCGAGCTGCGGATCGAGCTGCAGCACGTCGAGCAGGTGCTGCAGGACCTGGAGGTTCGCCAGGCTCGTCGGGTCTGTGCCTCCGATGCTGTTCAGGTTGAAACGCGACTGCGCGTCCTCGATCGAAACCTTGATGGTTCCACCCTCGACGGGAAGAGTCGGCAATCCCATCGCCCAGCTCTCGCCGAGATGGTCGGTCGAGTTCTGCGCCGCGTCCTCGAGCAGCGCGAGGCTCGCCCAGTGCAGCGCGCCGCGGCGCAGCCAGTCGGTCGCGTCGCGGTCGGCGACGTTCTCCATTTGCCGGAACCAGATCTGGTGCGCGAAGGCGATCTGGACCGCGATCGCCGCCGCGATCGCGACGATCATCACCGCGGTCACCAGGGCGATTCCACGCTGCCTGCCGGCCGGGAGCATCAGCTGTTCACCAGAAACAGGCGCTTGAAGCGGCCGACACCCTTCACGGCGAGCGTGACCTCCATCGCCCGCGGCGGGACATCGGGGCCGCTCGTCGCCGTAGGCCAGGTTTCGACCGGATCGCCGCTCGCTCCGTAGAAACGCAGCTCGAAAGTCTCGACGTCGGCGAGCAGCGGCGCTTCGAGCGCCTCGGTCACGGGAGCGCGATCGAGCACCGGCCAGGTGATTCGCACGAGGCGCCCTTCCTTGAGGCGATACGCGACCCGCCTCAGATCCGAACGCGGCGCGCCCCCGTAGTTCAGCTCGCCTCCGCGCGTCAACTCGAGGCTCGGCTCGGCGAGCGCGCGCGGGTCGAAGGGCCGTCCCACGAACGCCCGGAGCTCGAACCCGCCCGCGTCGCGCACCGGGCGCGAGCGCGCGTGCGCCACGTCGTCGGAGATGCGCAGGAAGGCCTGCGACAGCCCCTGCCAGACCCGCTGCTCCTCGGTGAGCCGTTCGCGGTTGTCGAGCAGACGGCCCAATCCCGCGTACGCGAGGACCGCGAAAATCCCGAAGATCACGAGCGCCACCAGCAGTTCGATCAGCGTGAAGCCGGACACACGACCCCGCGGGTTCATCGGGGCGGCTCCATCTGCGGTCCGGGTCCTGTCGGCGGTACTGTCGGCGGTATTGCCAGCGTTGCCGTCTGCTCGACGAATCCGGTCAGCTTCGCGAGCGTCGAATCGGTTCCCTTCAGGAACACACTCACCTCGACGCGCCGC
>DATHHZ010000432.1:0-2800 GCA_035316965.1 Burkholderiales bacterium
CCGCGTCTCCCGATCGTGATTTGAACGACCTCATTGTACGGCGGCGCAGCTTGCGAAAGCCCGAAGTGTCCGGATACACTGCCCGGCGAGGTTTCCCGGAGGGGGCATGCTGAAGCTCATTTGCGCGATCGCTCTTGCAGGCACCGCTGCGACGGCATCCGCGCAGGATTACCCCAGCCATCCGGTGAAGCTCGTCGTGCCCTTCCCCGCCGGAGCCGGGCCCGACCAGGTCGCGCGCATCTTGAGCCAGCAACTGCACGAATCCCTCGGCCAGCCCTTCGTCGTCGAGAACCGCTCGGGCGCGCTCGGCGCGCTGGGTGCCGCCGAAGTGGCGCGCAGCGCGCCGGACGGCTACACGATCCTCATCACCACCAACACCACGCAAGCCGCCAACGTCGCGCTGTTCAAGAACCTCCAGTACGATCCGGCGAAGGACTTCGCTCCGATCATCCGACTGATCACGACCTCGATGATGCTGATGGTGCGCTCGGATTTTCCGGCGCGGAACCTTCGCGAATTCGTCGCCCATGCGCGGAGCACGCCCGGCGGGCTGACGGCGGGCTACGGGTCCGCGGGCACGCAGGTGTCGATCGCCAAGCTCAAGTCCCTCGGCAGATTCTCCACCGTCGACGTGCCCTACAAGGGCGTGCCGCTCGCCGTCGCCGACACGCTCTCCGGCCAGGTCTCGTTCACCTTCGCGGACTTCGCGGTCGGACTCGCGCAGATCAAAGGCGGCAAGATGAAAAGTCTCGGCGTGACCTCGCTCGCGCGCACCCCGCTCGCGCCCGATATTCCGGCGATCGCCGAGGAGCTGCCTGGCTTCGAGACGATCCTGTGGTACGGGCTGGTGGCGCCCGCCGGCACGCCGCGCAACGTCGTCAACAGGCTCCACGGCGCCGTCAACGAGAGCATCACCAAGCCCGACATCAAGACTCGCCTCGGGATCATGGGACTCGACGTAGCGCCCATGAGCCCGGACCAGTTCGCGGACTATATCAAAAGCGAAATCGCCAAATGGTCGCGGGAAGCGAAGGAAGCGGGCATCCAGCCGGAATGAGCGCATGATCGACGCCGCCATCGTGGGCCTCGGCCGATGGGGAAAAGGCTTTCTCGAATCGGTGCAAGGCAGGAGCAGGCGAATCCGCTTCGTGCGCGGCGTGGACACGGTTCCCGACGTCGCACGCGGTCTCGCCGCGCGGCACGGCTTCAAGCCCTCGTCCGATCTCGCCGAAGCGCTCGCCGATCCCGCCGTGCAGGCGCTCGTCCTCGTTACGCCGCATTCGCTGCATCGCGAGCAGGTCGTCGCGTGCGCGCTCGCGGGCAAGCACGTCTTCTGCGAAAAGCCGCTCGCGCTGACCAAAGCCGACGCGCAGATCATGATAGCCGCATGCGCGCGCGCAGGCGTGGTGCTCGGCGTCGGGCACAACCGGCGCTTGTGGCCCTCGATGCAGAGGCTCGGGCGCGCGGTCGAGGGCGGCGAGCTCGGGCAGATCCTGCACCTCGAAGGCCATTTCAGCAACGAGCACTCGAACAAGGTTTCCGGCGGCTGGCGGCTCTCTCCCGGCGAATCCCCGGGCGGCGGAATGACCGGAGCGGGCCTGCACGTCCTCGACGCGTTCATCCGTCTGGCGGGGCCAGTGCGGCGCGTGCATGCGCAGCTGCTCGAGCGCAAGCCCGCGCCCGCGCCGCTGGACACCGTCTCCGCGATCTACGAGTTCGCGAACGGCGCAAGCGGGCTCCTCGGCACGGTGCGGGCGACGCCGCAATACTGGAGAGTCCACGTCTTCGGCGCGAACGGCTCGGCAGAGGCTCTCGGCGAAAACGAACTCGTGCTGCACGGCGCGGCGTCGCAGCGGCTCAGCCTCGAACCCGTCGACTCGCTGCGCGCCGAGCTGGAAATGTTCGCCAACGCGATCGAAACACGGGCCGCGTTCCCGATTTCCGCGGCGCAGATGCTGGCGACCGTGGCGGCGTTCGAAGCTACAATCAGATCCCTCGAGTCCGATGCAACGATAGTCCTCGATTGACCCTGCCTGATCCGCACATGACCGCACGCAAACGCGCCCAAACCAAGGCCTACCAGGATCCGGGTTTTCTCAACAGCAAGGACGCCCGCGCCCTGCGCATCCTGTCGGAGTATCTCGAACCCAAGAGCCGCTTCGATCACCACAAAGTCGACGACACCATCGTGTTCATGGGCTCGGCGCGCATCAAGTCGCGCGAGGCCGCCGAGGAGATGCTGCGCAAGGCGAAGAGCGAGAAGGAGCGGGAACGCGCGCAGATGGCGCTCAGGATGTCCGCCTACTACGAAGCGGCCCGCGAGCTCGCTTCCCGCCTCACCAAATGGTCGAAGGAGCTCGACCACGTGGAGCGCCGCTTCGTCGTGTGCACCGGCGGCGGCCCGGGAATCATGGAGGCCGCGAACCGCGGTGCGGCCGAGGCGAAGGGCCTCAACGTCGGCCTCACCATCTCCCTCCCCGCGGAAGAATTCGACAACCCCTACGTCACGCGCGAGCTCGCCTTCCACTTCCACTACTTCTTCATGCGCAAGTTCTGGTTCAGCTACCTCGCCAAGGCCGTCATCGTATTTCCGGGCGGCTACGGGACGCTCGACGAACTGTTCGAGCTGCTGACGCTGGTACAGACGCGCAAGATGAAGAAGCCCATGCCGATCGTGCTCTTCGGCACCGAGTACTGGCGCGAAGTCATCGACTTCGATGCGCTCGCGCGCCACGGCACCATCGATGCCAAGGATATCGAGCTCATGCACCGCACCGACTCGGTGGACGACGCCTACCAG
>DATHHZ010000433.1:0-4645 GCA_035316965.1 Burkholderiales bacterium
CAGCTCGACTGCGGCCAGTGCGGTTACCTGTGCAAGACCTACGCGGAGGCGATCGCGGGCGGAGACGAAGCCGACCTCGGCAAGTGCGTTCCCGGAGGGCGCGTCACGGCGAAGAAGCTGAAAGAGCTGCTCGCGCAGCGACCGTCCGCTCCCGTCGCCGCGCAGCCGGCCTCTGGGGCCGTGCCGAGGGCCGCGGTCGAGCGCGGCTATGGCCGCGACGCGCCCGTGCCCGCGAGCCTTGCGTCGAGCACGCTGCTCACCGCGCCGGGCGCGGAGCGCGAAGTCCGCCACGTCGTGCTCGAGCTGGGCGATTCGAGTCTCGTGCACGAGCCGGGCGACTCGCTCGGCATCTGGCCGCACAACAATCCGGACGAGGTGGAGCTGCTGATCGCGATCCTGCGGGCCAAGGGTTCGGAAGCGGTGACGCTTCCCGACGGCGCGGTCGTCTCCGCGCGCGAGGCGCTCGGCCGCGAATGCAATCTGCGCATGCCGAGCGACTCGCTCTACGCGCTCCTCGCGCGAGAGGCCAAGGACGAAGCGGACCGTTTCCGGCTCTCGAAACTCGCCGATGACGACGCGCAGGCCGAAGCGCTCGGCGTGCACGACGTGCTCGACGCGCTGCTCGAATTCTCTTCGGCGCGCCCCGCCATCGGCGAATTCGTCGCGGCGCTCGGCCGCATGCAACCGCGGCTCTATTCGATCGCATGCTCGCAAAAGCGGCATCCGCGCGAAGCGCACCTGACGGTGAGCGTGCTGCGCTATGAGAGGAACGACCGCGCCTATCAGGGAACCGGGTCGGCCTTCCTCTCCGAGCACCTGCGGCCCGGGCGCAGCGTTTCGGTGTTCGTGCAGCGCGCGCGCGGCTTCCGGCTGCCCGCCGACCTCGCCGCGCAAGTCATCATGGTTGGCCCGGGGACCGGGATCGCGCCGTTTCGCGCCTTTCTGCAGGAGCGCGCCGCCGCAGGTGCCGCCGGTAGCAACTGGTTGTTTTTCGGCAACCGGCGGCGCGAGGCGGACTTCCTCTATCGGGCCGAGCTTGAAGAATTCACACAAAAGGGCCTGCTCAACCGCATGGATCTTGCGTTCTCCCGCGATCAGACCAACAAAGTGTACGTTCAGCACAAGATGCTCGAGGCTGCGCAGGAGCTGTGGCGCTGGCTCGCGAACGGCGCTTACCTCTATGTTTGCGGGGACGCGACACGGATGGCGGGCGACGTGGATCTCGCGCTGCAGCAGGTTGCGATCAAGGAGGGCGGAATGGACGCCGCCGCAGCGAAGCGCTTCCTACAGGATCTCGCTCGCGCCGGAAGGTACCAGCGCGACGTGTACTAGGCCTCGAGCGCGGCGATTTCCCCGAGCACCGTTCGTTTCCGGTGAAAGTCGAAAACGGGGAGGTGTTCCTGCAGTTGTCGGACTAAGGCGAGTTCCAGCGCTTGACCCGGCTCGCCCGGCGAGGGCATGATTTGGCGAATCCTCGTTTGCGGGGCCGCCTGGATTGCCCATGTCGTCAGTCACTCGCATCAAGCAACAAAAACGGACCATCGTCGATCGGCATATCGAAGCCGACAACGCCAGGGGATTTGCGCAAGCTCTTGCGACCTTGGCGCCTCTTGCGGCCCTCTGGTATGCCGCTGCGCTGAGCGCCGGCGTCTCCTACTGGCTGACCGCCGGCGTGACCTTGTCGATGAGTTTGTTCGTGCTGCGTGCTTTTTTGCTGATGCACGACTGTGGTCATGGGAGTCCGTTTCGCACCGCCTGGCTCAACAAGGCATTCGGATTCATCTTCGGCGTGGTGTGGGGCATGCCGCAGTATGTCTGGTCGCAGCATCATGCCTTTCACCATGCGACCAACGGCAACTGGGCAAAGTACAGCGGACCCCTGGCTATCGTGCCGGTCGAGGAATATGCCGCCATGACCGACCGGCAGCAGCGCAGGTATCGACGCGCGCGCAGCATCTGGTTGGGCCCCTTTGCGGGATTCCTGTACGTGATTTGGAACCCCCGCCTGACCTGGCTGAAGGGCAGCGTCGGTCTCGCCGGTCACATCCTCAAAGGGAAAATCGCCCGGCCCGGCATATCCATCAAGGCGCATGCGGCTGAATTCAAAACGCCCTATTGGGCTTCCGCTCAGGAATACTGGCATATGTTCTGGAACAACGCCGTGCTGTTGAGCGCATGGGCGCTGATGTCCTGGATCGTCGAACCTGTGCTGTTTTTTGCCGTGTACGTAACCAGCACATCGTTGGCCGGAGGAGCGGGGCTCGTGCTGTTTACGGTGCAGCATAATTTCGAGCACTCTTATGCGAGCGGCGACGAGGGTTGGGACTACGTTACTGCGGCGATACAGGGCACCAGTTTCCTGGTCTTGCCGCGCTGGCTGAACTGGTTTACCGTCGATATCGCCTACCATCACGTTCACCACCTGTCCGCCAGAATTCCCAACTACTGCCTGGCTGAATGCCATGACGAAAACCAGGATCTGTTTTCGGACGTCACCCGCATCCGGCTATCCGGCGTTCCCAAGGCGTTGAAGTACATCCTGTGGGACACCCGCCGCCGCCGGCTGATTTCCGTGGCCGAGTACCAGCAACAAAAAGACAGTTACGCATGAGCTTCCACCCCTGCCATACGGCTCGGTCTCGGGGCCTCTCCGGAGTTCCGCGGCCCCGCCGTCCACGCGCGGCTCGCGAACATCGGAGATAATGCCGCCATGGACGCGCCGCAGCAGCCGATTTCCCCCCGTCAGCGCCTGCAAGAACTGCTCGCGATACCGGAGGGGCAGCGAACCGAAGCCCAATGGGACGAGCTCAATGAGCTTGAAATCATGCTCGCTTCGAGCAATCGACAGCAGGCACCGGAGCAGGGCGCCCGGGGAAACGTCCCCGCGACAGCGGGGCGGCCCGGCGGCAACCCGCATGGCAAGAAGCGCGGCGGGTTCGGCGATAAATCCCGGCGCCGGCGCTGAGCCTTCCTCCCAGCCGGCTCCCGTTGGACAGGGAGCCGCCCTCGAACCGAACTGCGATCCATCGGCTGACTCCATGCAGACCGTCATCTCCGTCACGAACCTCTCCAAAACCTACGCCTCCGGCCTTCGGGCTCTCAAGAACATCAACCTGGACATCCGCCGCGGAGAGATCTTCGCGCTGCTCGGTCCCAACGGCGCGGGGAAGACGACCCTGATCGGCATCATCTGCGGGATCGTCAATCCGAGCGAAGGCCGCATACGGGTGGACGGTCACGACATCGTCGCCGACTACCGCGCCGCGCGCTCCATGATCGGCCTCGTGCCGCAGGAGCTGACGACCGATGCCTTCGAGACCGTATGGAACACGGTGTCCTTCAGCCGCGGCCTCTTCGGCAAGCCCGCCGACCCAGCGCACATCGAAAAGGTGCTCAGGGATCTGTCCTTGTGGGCGAGGAAAGACAGCAAGGTCATGACGCTTTCGGGCGGCATGAAGCGCCGCCTGCTCATCGCCAAGGCGCTGTCGCACGAGCCGCGGATCCTCTTTCTCGACGAGCCGACCGCGGGCGTCGACGTCGAGCTGAGGCAGGACATGTGGAGGCTGGTGCGCTCGCTCCAGGCCGCCGGCGTGACCATCATTCTGACTACCCACTACATCGACGAGGCCGAAGAGATGGCCGAACGGATCGGGGTGATCAACAAAGGCGAGATCATCCTGGTGGAAGACAAGGCCGAGTTGATGCGCAAGCTCGGCACGAAACAGTTGACGCTGCAGCTCGAGAAGACGCTGGAGCGCATCCCGCCCGGGCTCTCCGCCTACAAGCTGGCGCTGGCGGGCAATGGAAGCGAATTGATCTATACCTACGATGCGCAAGCCGATCGAGCCGGTATCGCGGCGCTGCTGAAGGACCTGACCGAGACGGGCATCCGGTTCAAGGATCTGCATACGACGCAAAGCTCGCTCGAGGACATCTTCGTCACCCTGGTGAGCGACAGAAAATGAGCGCCATGAATGTTTACGCGATACGCGCGATCTACAAATTCGAGATGTCGCGCACCAGACGCACACTGATGCAAAGCATCATCGCGCCGGTGATTTCGACGGCCTTGTACTTCGTCGTCTTCGGCGCGGCGATCGGCGGGCGCATATCCGAAGTCGAGGGCGTCACCTACGGCGCCTTCATCGTCCCGGGGCTCGTCATGCTGTCGCTTCTGACGCAGAGCATCTCCAATGCGTCCTTCGGCATCTACTTTCCGAAGTTCACGGGTACCATCTACGAGCTCCTCTCGGCGCCGGTGTCCTATCTCGAGATCGTGGTGAGCTACGTGGGGGCGGCCGCGACCAAGTCGATCGTCCTCGGCCTCATCATCCTCGCGACGGCTGCGCTGCTGGTGCCGCTGCGGGTCGAGCATCCCGTTTGGATGATGCTGTTCTTGGTGCTGACCTCGGTGACCTTCAGCCTCGTCGGTTTCATCATCGGCATCTGGGCGGACGGTTTCGAGAAGCTCCAGGCCATACCGCTCCTTATCATCACGCCATTGACGTTTCTCGGCGGGAGCTTCTATTCAATCGACATGCTCCCGCCCTTCTGGCAGACGGTCTCGCTCTTCAACCCCGTGGTCTACCTCGTCAGCGGTTTTCGCTGGAGCTTCTACGGCCTCGCTGACGTGAGCGTCGGCCTG
>DATHHZ010000434.1:0-2101 GCA_035316965.1 Burkholderiales bacterium
GTGGTCGGGCGTTGCCGGCCCCTGCTGCGAGATGCGCGCGAGCTCCGGATGCGCCGCAAAGCCGAGCGTGCGCTCGTTCGTCACGGTGCGCACGATGAGCGGCGCTCCCGCGGTGTCGGAGAGCCGGCGGCGCAATCCGGCCTGCGCGGCGGCGCCGGGCGCGGAACGCGGAGAAGACTTCAGGGCGATCGACCAGGCGCGCCTGGATTCGAGGTACTTTTCGGCGAGCGTCACCAGCTCGATCATGCGCTCGTAGGCCTCGCGCGCGCTCTCGCCGAAGGAGAAGATCCCGTGATTGAGCAGGACCATTCCCACCGTCTCGGGCGTGCCCTGGCGCTTGAATTCCCTCGCGCAATACTGGGCGAGATCGAAGCCCGGCATGAGGTAGGGAATGACGACGCACCGATTTCCGTACACCTCGCGGATGCGCTTGTCTCCGTCCCTGGTATTGCTCACCGAAAGCACGGCGTCGGCATGCGTATGGTCCACGAACTTCTGGGGCATGAGACCGTGCAGGATGGTCTCGACGGAAGGCGCCGGCGCCGAGGCGTTGAGCATATGCGTGACCAACTGATTGACCATCTCGGGATCCGAGAGTGACGGCAATTCCGCGAGTCGCAGCACGTGCGCGAGGAGCACCGGCGAAAAGCCCTGCGGCTCGATCGTTTCCAGATCCCAGCCGCTGCCTTTGACGTAGAGGATCGCTTCTTGCTCGCCGAACAGGTTTTTTTCACGGATCTTGACCGAAGTGTTGCCGCCACCGTGCAGCACCAGGGACTTATCGCGGCCGAGCAGCCGCGAGGTGTAGACGCGCAGGCCCAGGTCGCCTTGGAATTGTTTTGCTTCCTGGTCGTTCCACAGACTTCGCATGACAACAATTATACTGGTCGTTGATGAGGGCAACTTTCACGATCAGCATCCTCGCATGGGGCAAGGCGCTGCCGCTGGCGCGGCCGGTTCGAGAACAGGTGTTCGTCGCGGAACAGAAGGTCCCGCTCGAGCTCGAATGGGACGAATGGGACGAACGCAGCGATCACGCAGTTGCTCGCGACAGCAAGGGACAAGCGATCGGAACGGCGCGGCTGATGCCCGACGGCAGGATCGGCCGGATGGCGGTACTCGGCGAATGGCGCAGGCGCGGGGTGGGCACCGCGCTCCTGGAGGCCCTGCTCGAGCAGGCCCGCAAGCGCTCCATGCGTCACATTACGCTGCACGCGCAAACCCATGCGGCAGGGTTTTACCGACGCTTCGGATTCAACGAGCGGGGAGAGGAGTTTTTGGAGGCGGAGATTCCGCACGTCGAGATGACGCTCGAGCTCTTCCCTGCGCGAGAGTGAGCCGATAGCTGACCGTGCCGCTCGCGCCGCCCTCCTCGGTGTAGCTGCGCTCGTGGAACTCGATCCTTCCGTCTTCGCTGAAGCACAAGGCCGTCGAGCACCGCGTCCCGTATCCGCCGACCGCAAGAATGCGGATCGCCGACAACCTTTCCTCGACCTCCAAGCTCACCCCGGTGCTGGGAAGCTCCCCGCTCGAGGCGCGTTGGGTGTCGTCGAGAAGCCGGAACGCGGCTTGGAAATCGAACGGGCCTTCGAGCTGCTCCGTGAGTCTCGCTTTGGCCTTCTCGATCTTGGGCCAGGGCGTATCCAGCAGATGGTTCGAAAGGCCGTGAATACCCGGTTCCACGCGGGTGATGGGGCCGCCGCGATTGGAAAAAAAGAAGAGCGACGCCGCATCCCCGACGAGAAGGCTGAAGCCGTTGTAGTTCATCGCACGCTGCTCGACCCCCTGGAGGTATTCCAGTGGAGCCATTTTCCCTGTCAGGAAATCGCTCACCAGCGAGCCGCGGGAGGGCGCGCCGGTTTTCTTGTCCGCGGGATTCCGGTAGTTCGTGAGCGCAGCGAATCGCCCATCCAGGGTGATGCCGAGCCAGGTGCCTCCGGCTTCGAGATCGCGCCCGGCGAGGACATTCGGATGGTCGTCCCAGAATCCGGCCGCCGCCGCCGGGCGCCCGAAATATTCGTCGCGGTTCGCGGCCACGATCAGCCGCTAACCCGGGTGCGTCCGCCAAGCGAGTGCGATCAGGCACATGGGGTCTAGAAGG